>NZ_JBXWRD010000001.1:0-207433 GCF_059612725.1 Ruegeria sp. YKSF070
CCCGAAACAGATGTGATCGCCGCCGAGCCGGAACAGGCCGACGACGCCTATCGCAGCTTCAAGGCGGGCCACATCATTGCCGATGATGCACCCAAGACCATCGCTGACGGGCTCTTGGTGCCGCTCAAGGATCTGACCTGGCATTTCGTGTCAAACCACGTGTCCGAGATCTACACCGCCTCGGAACAGGAAATCGTCGATGCGATGAAGCTGATCTGGAAGCACCTGCGCATCGTGATGGAACCCTCCAGCGCGGTACCTCTGGCGACCATCCTCAAAAACCCCGACGCGTTTCGTGGCAAGCGCGTGGGCGTGATCATCACCGGCGGCAACGTCGATCTGGACAAACTGCCCTGGATGCAGGGCTGAACAGGAGAATTCCCATGAAAGACTCGATTGACCTGGACGCCTACGAGGTCGGTTTCGACATTCCCGCCAAGCCGGGCATGGATGCCGCCGACATCCAGACGCCCGCGCTGGTGCTGGACCTCGACGCGTTGGAGCGCAACATCAGGAAGATGGGCGACTATGCCAAGGCGCACGGCATGCGCCACCGCGCGCATGGCAAGATGCACAAATCCGTCGATGTGTTGAAGCTGCAGATGGAGCTGGGCGGTGCTGTCGGCGTCTGCTGCCAGAAGGTCAGTGAGGCCGAGGTCTTTGCCCGCGCCGGTATCCAGGAGATCCTCGTGTCCAATCAGGTCCGCGATCCGGGCAAGATCGCACGTCTCGTCCAGCTGCCGAAGCTGAGCGGAGGTGAGGTGATCGTCTGTGTCGATGATGTCGCCAACGTGGCGGACCTGTCGGCGGCGGCCGTCAAGGCGGGCACCCGGCTGGGCGTCTTCGTGGAAATTGACTGCGGTGCCGGGCGCTGCGGTGTGACGACAACCCCGGCGGTGGTCGAGATCGCCAAGGCCGTCGTCGCAGCGGACAACCTGACCTATCGCGGCATCCAGGCCTATCAGGGCGCGATGCAGCACATGGACAGTTTCGAGGACCGCAAGGCCAAGATCGATGCGGCCATTGCGCAGGTCCAGGACGCGGTCGACGCGCTGAAGGCCGATGGGGTCGAGACCGACCTGGTGTCGGGCGGTGGCACGGGATCGTATTACTTCGAGAGCAATTCCGGCCTCTACAATGAATTGCAGTGCGGGTCGTATGCCTTCATGGATGCCGACTATGGTCGCATCCTCGATCAGAACGGCCAGCGCATCGACGCGGGCGAGTGGGAAAACGCCTTCTTCATCCTGACCTCGGTCATGAGCCACGCCAAACCCGACAAGGCGATCTGCGACGCGGGCCTCAAGGCGCAATCGGTCGATAGCGGGTTGCCGTTCATCTATGGGCGCGACGACGTGGAATACGTCAAATGCTCGGATGAACACGGCGTGATTTCCGACCCGAAGGGCGTCTTGAAGGTCAATGAGAAGCTCAGGCTCGTGCCCGGTCACTGCGACCCGACCGCCAATGTGCATGACTGGTATGTCGGTGTGCGCAACGGCAAGGTCGAATGCGTCTGGCCGGTCTCGGCCCGCGGCCGCGCTTTTTGATTTCGGACAGGCACAGCCTGTCCGACCGGCTGGAGGGTCGTCCTTTGGGCGCCATTGGTTCAAGCCCAATGGACGACGCCCCTCCCGACCTCCCCGGGATATTTGCAGCAAGAGGAAGAGGCAGGGCCTGGCCCTGATGGGATGCGATGTGGATTGTTCCAGAACGTGAGATAGCCGGGTTGATGACCCGCGCGGCTGCCTTTGATGCCGTTGAACAGGTCTTTGCCGCCATGGCCTCGGGCGATGCCTGCAACTTTCCCGTGGTGCGCGAGGCCCTCGGCCACGAGGACGCGCTTTACGGCTTCAAGGGAGGGTTTGACCGCGCTGGCCAGACACTGGGCCTGAAAGTGGGCGGCTACTGGCCCAACAACCTGGCAAAGCGCGGGTTGATCAATCACCAGTCCACCGTGTTCCTGTTCGATCCCGATACCGGCAAACCCTCGGCCATGGTCGGCGGCAATCTGTTGACGGCCTTGCGCACGGCGGCGGCCTCTTCGGTGTCGATCAAGCATCTCGCCCGCCCGGATGCAAAGGTGATCGGCATGATCGGCGCGGGCCATCAGGCCACGTTCCAGCTGCGCGCCGCCCTGGAACAGCGCGCCTTCGACAAGGTCATCGGCTGGAACTATCATCCTGAGATGCTGCCGAACATAGCCAGGGTTGCCGAAGAGGCCGGCGTGCCGTTCGAGGCTGTCGATCTGCCCGGAATGGATGAGGCGGATGTGATCATTTCGATCACCTCGGCCTTCTCGCCGTCCCTCATGGCGGATCACGTCAGCCCGGGCACCCACATCGCCTGCATGGGAACCGACACCAAGGGCAAGCAGGAGGTCGAGGCCGCGCTTCTGGCCCGCGCTTCGGTGTTCACCGATGAAGTCGCCCAGTCGGTCAGCATCGGCGAGGCACAACACGCGATTGCGGATGGTCTGATCACGCAAGCCGATATCGTCCAGTTGGGCGCCGTGATCAACGGCACCCATCCGGGCCGCACGTCGGACGATCAGATCACCCTCTTCGACGGCACCGGCGTTGGTTTGCAGGACCTCGCTGTTGCCTCCGCCGTCGTCAACCTGGCAGTAGACCGCGGCGTCGCAATCCACGTGGAATTCTAATCCGTAGCCAAACACGCAAATGATCCGTTGCAGGCGTTACCATTGGTGGCGCCTGTTTTCGTTCGAGAGGTGTCGCGGGCACCCGCATGTCTCGTCAGGGTATCACCCAAGACCCCTCCAATCATCGACAGAATCCAGCGCGGGCGGGCAATCTGCACCCAACAGAAACATGCAAATTTGGTGAGCCCCAGTGACCAAGATTGACCAGATCGAGACCCTGATCCTCGACATCCCCACCATTCGTGGTCACGTGCTTTCGATGGCTACGATGCGCGCGCAAACTGCCGTGCTCGTCAGGGTCAAGTTCTCGGATGGCTCCGAAGGGATCGGCGAAGGCACGACGATTGGTGGCTTGAGCTACGGACCGGAAAGCCCTGAAGGCATCCAGTCGGCGATCGAGACTTATATCGCGCCCGCCTTGCTTGGCTGCAACGGCGACGATGTGAATGGTGCGATACAGCTCATCGACAAGCTGGTGAAAGGCAATCGCATCGCCAAGACAGCTGTCGAGATTGCCCTCTGGGACGGGCTTGGCAAGCGCTTGGGCGTGCCGATGTCGCAGCTTTTCGGTGGGGCCGTTCTCGAGCGTCTGCCGGTCGCCTGGACACTGGCCTCCGGCAATTCCGAGACCGACATCGCCGAAGCCCACGAAATGATCGAAACCCGCCGCCACAACATCTTCAAGCTGAAGATCGGCAAGCGGTCTGTCCGCGAGGACGTGGCGCATGTGGCAAGGATCAAGGAAGCTGTGGGCGATACTGCCAGCGTGCGCGTCGATGTGAACACTGCATGGTCCCTGCAAGAGGCCCGCTGGGGTCTGAAGGGCTTGCAAGAGGCGGGTTGCGAACTGGTCGAGCAGCCCGTGCCTGCCCGCTATCGCCGCGCCATGGCGGAACTGGCCAAAGGCTATGAGATCGCCGTGATGGCGGACGAGGCGCTGAACGGTCCCGAGGACGCCTTGGAAGTCGCATCAGTGCGCGCGGCGGATGTCTTCGCTGTCAAGATCGGGCAGTCGGGCGGGCTCAAGCGCGCGTCAGAGGTGATTGCGATCGGGCAGGCGGCAGGACTGGGCCTTTACGGCGGCACGATGCTGGAAACCGGTCTGAGCACCGCTGCGGCCCTGCAGTTGTTCTCCACCATCGAAGATCTGGCCTGGGGCACCGAGTTGTTCGGCCCGCTCCTGCTGACCGAAGACATTCTCGCCGAGCCGATCATCTACCGCGATTTTTGTGTCGAGATCCCCAAAGGCATCGGCATCGGCGCAAAGCTCGACCAGGACAAGATCAATTTCTTCCGCCGCGATGGCGGGCGGACCATGAAAGCCGTCGCCGGAGAATAAGCCCGCGACACGGATATCAAACCCCGCCAAAGCGCGTTCCAAAGCGCCGAGGCAGTCAGGAGGAGGACCACACATGTTCACCCAATCCAATCTCGACAAATTCGAAGCTCGGCTTGACGGCGCCATCCAGGACGACCCGGAAAACGGTGTCTTCCGCTGCCGCAGGGACATCTTCACCGACGAAGAGCTGTTCGAGCTTGAGATCAAGCACATCTTCGAAGGCAACTGGATCTACATGGCGCATGAAAGCCAGATCCCGAACCCCGGCGACTATTTCACCCTGACCATGGGCCGCACGCCCGTCGTCATCACCCGCGACAAGGACGGCGAACTGCACGCGCTGGTTAACGCCTGTTCGCACCGTGGTGCGCAGCTGTGCCGCTTCAAGCGCCGTAACCAGAAGACCTTTACCTGTCCCTTCCACGGCTGGACTTTCTCGAACACCGGCAAGCTCTTGAAGGTCAAGGACCCCAAGGGAGCGGGATACCCGGAGCAGTTCAACAAGGACGGCAGCCACGACCTGACCAAGGTCGCCCGCTTCGAGAACTACCGTGGCTTCCTGTTCGGCTCGCTCAATGCCGATGTGAAGCCGCTGGAGGAGTACCTCGGTGAGGCGCGCAAGATGATCGACATGATCGTCGATCAGGCTGACGAAGGTCTCGAAGTGCTGCGCGGTTCGTCCACCTACACCTATGACGGCAACTGGAAGCTTCAGGCCGAAAACGGCGCGGACGGCTATCACGTGTCCGCCGTGCACTGGAACTATGTCGCCACCACGGCACACCGGACCGATGACGGCAAGGAAGACAACATCAAGGCGACCGACGCGTCCAAATGGGCCAAGCAGCGCGGCGGCTTTCATGCCTACGAGAATGGTCACATCCTGCTCTGGACCGAATGGGCCGACCCGACCAACCGCCCCGGCTATCCGCGTCTGGAAGAATGGACGGAGAAGTACGGCAAGACCAAGGCCGAATGGATGGTGGGTGTGCTGCGCAATCTCTGCCTGTATCCCAACGTCTTCCTGATGGACCAGTTCTCCAGCCAGATCCGCGTCTTCCGCCCCGTTTCGGTCGACAAGACCGAGGTCACCATCTACTGCATCGCGCCGAAGGGCGAGAGCCAGGAAGCGCGCACCCGCCGTATCCGGCAATACGAGGACTTCTTCAACGCCTCCGGCATGGCGACGCCGGACGACACCGAGGAATTCCGGGCCACGCAGCGTGGCTACGCCGGGGCATCGCACGCCAAGTGGAACGACCTGACCCGTGGCGCGACCCAATGGATCGAAGGCCCGGACGAAGACGCCAAGGCCCTGGGCATCAACCCGGTTCTGTCCGGTGCCCGCACCGAAGACGAAGGCCTCTTCGTCATTCAACACAGCAACTGGTCCGAGCGGATGGGTGAAGCCATCGCAAAGGAACGCGAAACCGCGCCTCAGGCGTCGGTCGCAGCCGAGTGAGGAGGAAAGAACATGACAACTGCAACTCTTGAACGCCCTGCAACCGACGCGATGAGCTTCGAAGACATCCAGGCCTTCCTCTTCGCAGAGGCCCGCGCGCTGGACGATCGTGAGTGGGATACCTGGCTGACATTCTATCACAAGGACTGTCCGTTCTGGATGCCGACCTGGGATGACTTCGACACGCTGACGGAAGATCCTCAGAACGAAATGTCCTTGATGTATTACCCCAACAAGCAGGGCATCGAGGACCGCGTGTTCCGGATCAAGACCGACCGGTCGTCGGCGACCTCGCTGCCCGAGCCGCGCACCAACCATTATCTGTCGGGCATCGAAGTGCTCAGCCGGGAGGGCGACGAAATCAAGCTGCGCTTCAACTGGCAAACGCTGAGCTATCGTTACCACGAGACCGATACCCACTGGGGCACGTCGTTCTACACGATCGACACCAGCGGCGTGAGGCCGCTGATCACCGACAAGAAGGTGGTCCAGAAGAACGATCACATTCACCACGTGATCGACGTCTACCACGTCTGATCCCCGGTCTCCGGGAAACTGAAAACCTCCGCGCATCCACGTCAGGGTGCGCGGCCAAGGGAGGAGCATGCCATGACGACCTACAACGTTGCCCTGAATTTCGAAGATGGCGTCACGCGCGTCATCCAGTGCGATGACGATGAGAAGGTGACCGATGCGGCCTTCCGTCAGAAGATCAACCTGCCGATGGACTGCCGGGATGGCGTCTGCGGTACCTGCAAGTGCTTCGTCGAAAAGGGCGAGTACGAGCTGGAATTCTACATGGACGAGTCGATGAGCGACGAGGAAGCAGAACAGGGCTATGCGCTCACCTGCCAGATGACCCCGGAGAGCGACTGTGTCGTACGGGTCCCGGCCTCTTCGGCTGTCTGCAAGACTGCACCAGAAGCAGTCTACGCCGAAGTACAGGGCGTCGACAAGCTCTCCGAGACGTCTTTCGGCCTTCGGGTTAAGCTGGCCAAGCCGATCAACTTCCTGCCGGGCCAGTATGTAAACCTGACAGTCCCCGGTACGGACAAACACCGGTCCTATTCCTTTTCGTCCGCACCGGGTGCGCAGGAAGCCACCTTCCTGATCCGCAACCTGCCCGGCGGTGTCATGAGCACCTATCTTGGCGAACAGGCGAAGCGCGGCGACGCTTTGACGGCAACCGGTCCCATGGGTGCCTTTTACCTGAGGCCAATCGAGCGCACGCAGGTCTGGCTCGCCGGGGGCACCGGACTGGCGCCGTTCCTGTCGATGCTGGAACAGGTGGCTGAGCAGGGAGCAGAGCACCCGATTGCCCTCTACTATGCCGTGACCCGCGCCGCCGATCTCGTGGAACTGGACCGCGTCAACGCGCTTGCTGAAAAGATCGGCAACGTCAGCGTGATTACCATTCTGGCCGCCGTAGAGGACGCGCATGAGCGCAAGGGTTTCGTGACCGATCACCTCAGCGGCGATGACCTGTCGGGCGGGGATTGCGACGTCTACCTGTGCGGCCCGCCGCCTATGGTCGATGCCGTGCGCGCGCATTTCGGGAAACTGGGCGTCGAGCCCGCGAACTTCTACTACGAGAAATTCAACCCCACCGAAGAGAAGGCGGAAGCGGCATGACACGCCGTTTCGACGATAAGGTGATGGTTGTCACCGGGGCGGCACAAGGTATCGGCCGCCGCGTCGCCGAACGGGCGGCCAGCGAGGGGGCACGGGTCCTGATCGTGGACCGCTCGCCCGCCCGCAAAGACGTCGTCGCGGCGATCCGCGAAAATGGGGGCGAGGCCGAGGCGATCTCGGTCAACCTCGAGACGTGGAGTGGTTGCGAAAAGGCGATACAAAAGGCCTGCGACCTCTGGGGTCGTATCGACATCCTGATCAACAATGTCGGCGGAACGATCTGGGCCAAACCCTTTGAGCATTACGAGCCCAAGCAGATTGACGCCGAAGTGCGCCGTTCGCTGTTCCCGACACTCTACTGTTGCCGCGCTGCCATTGAACGGATGCTGCCGCAAGGCTCAGGTACGATTGTCAACGTGTCGTCCATTGCGACGCGGGGCCTGAATCGGGTGCCCTATGCCGCGGCCAAGGGGGGGTGAACGCAATCACCGCAAGCCTGGCCTGGGAAGTGGCGGAACGGGGCATCCGCGTCGTGGCAACAGCCCCGGGCGGAACCGAAGCACCGCCACGGGTCGTGCCGCGCAACCCCAACGCCGAAGAAGAACAACGCGAAGACTGGTACCAGACCATCGTCGACCAGACGATCCAGTCCTCGTTCATGAAACGATACGGAACGCTCGACGAGCAGGCAGGTCCGATCCTGTTCCTGGCGTCGGACGATGCTGCCTACATCACCGGGGTCACCGTCCCGGTCGGTGGCGGCGACTTAGGATAGGCCCTGAGGAGGGGTCATAAACCAACTGGAGGACATCCAAAATAAAACGCGCAATCCTGGCGGCCCTCGGGTTCGCCACCAGCTTCGCTATGCCTGCTGTGGCAGAAGAAGACATCAAAGTGGGGCTTCTGCTCCCTTTCTCGGGCGTCTACGCGTCGCTCGGCAATGAAATCGAGACTGGTTTCAACCTCGGTCTGCAACAGTTCGGTTCCGAGACCGATGTCACTTTCGAGATCGCGCGCGAAGACACCGAGGTGAAGCTGCCTGTCGCGCTTGGCAAGGCCAAGAAACTGATCCTGCAAGACAAGGTCGATGTCATGGTCGGGATCGTCAGTTCCGGTGTTCTGGGCGCGGTGCGCGACATGGTGCATGGCGCAGGTGTGCCGCTGATCGTGGCCAATGCCGGCAATGACGAGGCCACCGGTGCCTTTTGCTCGCCTTTCATCACGCGGATGTCGTTTTCCAACGGCCAGATCAACCGTCCGATGGGCACCTGGATGGCAGAGCAGGGCGTGAAGAAGGTGTTCACGCTTGCGCCTGACTACGCCGCCGGTCGCCAGATGATCGATGCCTTTGCCGAGACCCTCACCGCCGCAGGCGGCGAGATCGTCGGGCAGGAATTCACGCCGTTCCAAAAGACACAGGACTTCGGTCCCTATCTCGCGCAGGCCAAGGCCAGCGGTGCGGATGCAGTCTACGTTTTCTATGCAGGCGGTGAGGCGATTTCCTTCGTCAAGCAATATGACAGCTTTGGTTTGAAAGCCGAACTCCCCCTCTATGGCTCGGGTTTTCTGACCTCACCGCTTTATATGAATGCGCAAGGCGAGGCCGCCAAAGGCGTCATCACAGCGCTGCACTACGCTCCGACCATCGACAGCGAGGCGAACGCTGCTTTCGTGGCCGCCTTTACCGAGGAAACCGGCCGCGCTCCGTCGGAATTTGCCGTCCAGGGCTATGATGCGGCCCGCGCGCTGATTGAGGCGGCCAAGGCCGGTGCAACCGACCGCGCTGCGCTGGCAAATGCCCTGCGCAAGGTCAGCTTCGAGGGGCCGCGCGGTCAGCTGGCGATCGATCCCGCGACCAACAACATCATCCAGCCGATCTATGTTTACGAGACCGTCGCTGGTGAAGGTGGGTTGACGCAGAAAGTCCTCGCACAGCTCCCCGCGGAAGCTGATCCGACCAATGGCTGCGAGATGGCACCCGTCTCCAACTGACCTAACTGTCCCGGCTGCGCGCCTGCGGCCGGGACATACGTCCGAGGAGGACCCTCAATGGCACATGATCTTGGATTCTGGACCCTTCAGGCGCTTAACGCCCTGCAATTGTCCATGCTTCTGTTTCTTCTTTCCATCGGCCTGACGGTCATCTTCGGGCTGATGCACTTCGTGAACCTCGCGCATGGCTCGCTTTACGCCCTTGGCGCGTATTTCGCTGCCTCGCTGGCTGCTGTGGGCGGCTACTGGATGGGGTTCTTTCTGGCGCCCGTGGCGGTGGCCGGGGTGGGGATCCTGCTCTATTCCGGCCTCATCAAGCGGATGCGGAAATCGGGGCCCATGGCACAGGTTCTCGTCACCTTCGGGCTGATCTTTGTCCTGCTCGATCTGACACGTATCTTTTGGGGTGATCTGGCTCTTGCCATCGACGTGCCCGGGCTACTTGGCGGTCGTCTGACCTTCCTTGGCGTCGAGTATCCGACCTACCGACTGTTCATCATCGTTCTGGGTCTCGCCATCTTCGGCGCTCTCGCTTTCGTGCTCAGCCGAACCCAGATCGGCGCGATGATCCGCGCCGGTGTCGACAATGATTCCATGGCGGCCTGTCTGGGCATCAATGTGGAACGGCTGTTCTTCATCGTTTTCTGTGTGGGCTGTGCACTTGCAGGCTTGGCCGGGGCCGTCGCGGCACCGCTTCTCAGTGTGACGCCCGACATGGGGCTGCAGATCCTGATCCCGACGCTGATCGTGATCGTGATCGGTGGTCTCGGCTCGCTCAAGGGCGCCATCGCCGGATCACTGATCTATGGCTTTGTGCAGACTTTCGGTGCGGTTCTGGCCCCAGGGCTGGCCTCTGTTCTCATCTACGCGCTTCTGGCTGCTGTCCTTGTGATCAAGCCAGAGGGCCTCTTTCCCGCGAAAGGATAAGACGATGTTTCGCCACAACACTCTTCGTTACACCGCTCTGGTCCTGCTCGCAGCCGGCGCCCTCTTTCAGGCTTTCACGGCCGAATATTTCGGTTTGGAAGTCCTGACCGAGATCCTGATCCTTGCCATGCTGGTCCTGGCGCTCGATATCGTTGCGGGCTTCGGTGGCATGGTCTCGCTCTGCCACGGCGCACTGATGGGGGTTGGTGCCTATGCCTACGCAATCCTGTCGACCAAGGCAGGGATCGCACCGCCCGTTGCCATGGCGGGTAGCATTGCGCTGACCGGAGCGGCTGCCTGGGTCATCGGCGCCATCGGTTCGCGCAGCCACGGTATCTACTTCATCATGGCGACGCTCGCCTTTGGGCAGATGGCCTATTCCTACGTATTCGAGGCGCCGATCTTTGGCGGCGATGACGGGTTGGGCGGCATATCCCGGCTGGATTTGAGCTTCATCGGCGTTGATCTGAACGACAGCCGCAGCTTTGCACTCTTCTGTCTGGCCATTCTCGGGGCGGTCTACGGTGCGTCTGTGCTGATCCTGCGATCCGGTCTTGGCCGCTCGCTCACCGGCGTCATGCACAATGAGCAGCGGATGCGAGCGCTTGGCCTGACGGTCTGGCGGGTCAAGGCCGATGTGTTCGGTCTGTCCGGCATGATCGCTGGCCTCGCCGGCGCGCTGGCCGCACAACACATCATGTACATCTCGCCGGGTCTGCTCAGCTGGACGGTCTCGGGCGAAGCACTGGTTGTGGTGATCCTTGGTGGTCTTGGAACGCTTGTCGGCCCGCTGATTGGAGCGGCGGCCTTTGTCGTCCTGAAACATGAACTGAGCTCGGTCACGACCTATTGGCACCTTGTTGTCGGTGTCATCCTGATCGCCGTCGTGATGAGCCGCGCCAATGGCATTTTCGGCTGGATCGAGGCCCGCTGGGGCGGCGTTTTCGACCGCCGTCTTGCTGATGCAACCCGCAAACAGGAGCCCGAGGAGGCGTTGACCGATGCTTGAGACACGTAATCTGGACAAAAGCTTTGGTGCCGTTCACGTCACACGCAACGTATCGCTGAAGCTGGAACGGGGCGAGCGCCGGGTGATCCTGGGACCGAACGGGGCGGGCAAGACGACACTCTTCAATCAGCTTGTCGGCGAACTCACCCCAGACAGCGGATCGGTGCATCTCGCCGGCGAAGATGTCACCGCGCTGCCGGTCGCCAAACGCGCCCGTCGTGGGCTTTCGCGGAGCTATCAGAAGAACACGTTGTTCGATGGTTTGACGGTCGAGGAAAATCTTGGGCTTGCGGCAGCGGTTCACACCGGCAATGCAACACAGCTCTGGTCCGACAGCCTGGCAAAACCCGAGGTTCGCGAGATCGTCGAGGAGGTGGCAAGCCAAGTGAACCTGATGCCCTTCATCCACGCGAAAGTGTCCGAGATCAGCTATGGCGTGCGTCGCCAGCTTGAAGTCGGTGTTGCGCTGGCCACGCGGCCGCTTGTTCTGTTGATGGACGAACCGACCAGCGGTGTCGGGCCGGAAATGTCCAAAGGATTCCATGATCTGCTGAACAACCTGCCGCGCGACCTGACCATGCTGATCATCGAGCACGACATGGACCTTGCCTTTGACGTGGCCGACACGATCACGGTGCTGAACTACGGCGAAGTGGTCTTTGACGGGCTGCCGGAAGAAGCGCGTGGGTCGAGCCTGCTCAAGGAAATCTATCTGGGGAGCTGGGAAGATGCTTGAACTGAAAGCCATCGAATCCGGGTACGGGGAAACGCAGGTCCTCTACGGTCTGTCGCTTCAGGCACAGACGGGCCGGGTCTTGGCCATCCTCGGACGCAACGGTGCCGGCAAGTCCACGACACTGAAGACGATCATGGGACTTTTGCCGCTCAAGTCCGGCGAAATCCTGTGGGGCGGCAAGCCGATCGCGGGGCAGCCCTTCGACATCGCCCAAAGCGGTATCGCCTATGTGCCAGAGACACGCGATATCTTTCCGTCGCTCAGCGTGCGCGAGAACCTTGAGATTGCGGCCAAGCGGTTTGGTGGGTCGAACCCTGAATGGACAATCGAGCGGGTACTGGACCTGTTTCCGCGACTGGGAGAGCGCATGGACAACGGTGGCACGCAGCTTTCGGGTGGCGAACAGCAGATGCTGGCCATCGCGCGGGGCCTGCTGATGAACCCAAAGCTGCTGATCCTTGATGAACCGACCGAGGGCCTGGCTCCAATCATCGTCAAGCTGATCCATGACAAGCTGCAAGAGCTGAAAGCGGCGGGCCTGTCGATGATCATCGTCGAGCAGAATTTCGGTTTTGCCACGTCGCTTGCCGATGATGTGGTCGTCGTCAGCAAGGGGCAGATCTTCTGGACCGGAGATGCAGAGGCGATCAAGGCTGACGAAGACGCTCAGCACACCTGGCTGGGCGTTTGAAATCTGCGTGCAGGGCCGACGCGCCCTGCACGCTCATCCCTTTTTGAGAGGGCTTTTTCGCGCCACTTTCTGTGCGATGTTGACGAAATTCTTGACGTGCACGCCCTGTTCATCAAGGCGGTAATTGACCGACAGTTCGGTCCGCGCGATCTCGGGTTCGATATCGAGAAACTTCATACCCTTGCGCGGCGCATTCGCGACGGATTCCGGGACGATGCACACCCCTTCACCGACCGCGACAAGGCTGAGTGCGGTTTGCAGATCCATGCACCAGATGCGCAGGGGCGCCTCAAACCCCGCATCCTCGACCGCCTTGAGAACCATGTCCGCATAGCTGGGCCTGGGCCGTTCTGGGTAAAGGATCAGGTGATGGGTCATAAGCCGTTCCAACTTGGCCACTGTCCGAGTTCCCGTATCGACGATATCGGGCAGGGCGAGGATCAGCTTTTCTTCGACCAGGTGCTTTGACAGGAACTCAGGGTCTTTCAGGGTTGGCCGGGCAAATACGACGTCGAGTTCCCGTGACACCAGGGACCGGTGCAGTTCAGCGTTGTTCATCGGGATCAGGCTCAGGTTCACGTCCGGGTAATTTGCCCGGTACGATCTGATGATGTTTGGCAGAATTCCGAATGTGGCAGAGCCGACGAAGCCGATCCTGAGCCGTCCTTCGGCCCCTTGTCCCAGCCGACGCACCTCCAGTTGCGTGTCTTCAAGGTCTGCGAGGATTGTTTTGCCACGCTTCAGCAATCGCTCCCCTGCCTGTGTCAGGGTGATCGCGCTCCGGCCCCTGTTGAACAGGATCGCGCCGAGGTCTTCCTCAAGTTGCTTGATCTGACGGCTGAGCGGGGGTTGCGCCATATCGAGACGTTCCGCGGCGCGCCCGAAATGCAGCTCTTCTGCGACGGCGATGAAATAGGTCAGTTGTTTGAAGTTCATTTTGGCCGTCCTCCCAAGAACTTACGATATGCTATACCTCATAACGAAAAATGGCCCCCGTCTTGCGGGGGCCAGTTTTCAGGGAGGCATCGGGGATTACTCGGCGGCGATTGCCTTTTCGTCGGCGGCCGTCTTGAGCACGAAATCGAACTCGAAATGCAGGTCGGTGCCCAGATCGGCAGCTGCCGGTTTGAACTTGCCGATCAGGCTTTCCTTGACCGCGAACACGCTGTCCTCTTCCAGCCATGCGCTGTCGGCGTCGTAGATCTGGCTGATCAACGGACGGTAGCCGTCCTTCGAGATGATAAAGTGCATATGGCCAGGGCGGTTCGGGTGGTGGCCCATGAAGCGCAGCAGCTCTCCGGCGGTTTCATCGTCCGGGATCGGGTAGGGGACGGGGCGCACGGCGACAAAGGCGTAATGGCCGTTCTCGTCGGTCTCGAAGCGGCCGCGCAGGTTGTATTCGGGCTGATCGGGGTCGAGATTCTCGTAGACGCCATTCGGCGCGTCTTCCCAGACGTCGAGGATCACACCGGCGATGCCATTGCCATTTTCATCCTTGATGTAGCCTTCGAAATAGGCGGTCTCTTCGTTGTCATAGTGCTTCTGGATGGTCGAACCGCCCTTGGGCAGGACCGGCGGGTTTTCGCGGTAAAACGGGCCCAGCACGGTGGACTCGCTTTCGTTGCCTTCGATGGGGTTGGTCATCATGTCGACCAGAACCTCGACGCCAAGGATGTCGCCCAGAAGGATGAATTCCTGACGGTTGTCGTTGCAGAGCTTGCCGGCGCGAGCGAGGTAGTCGCAGACGAACAGGAATTCGTCATGCTGCAGTTTCACGTCCTTGATGAATGCGTGCAGGTGCTTGACCAGGCCGGTTGCAAGCACGCGCTGACGGTCGGTGATGTCGCCATGTTTGCCGAGGCTCGCGATCACGACGTCGGTTATGTTCTCTTGGTTGACGATGCCCATGGGTAGTTCCTCCTCCTGGCAATCTGTATATCCGATTACGAGTTGCATGACTGCCTCTCGTTGCAACACAGACTTTGCCGAATCCCCACGCTTACCCAATGCCTGCGGCGGTATCGGGTGATACCGACGGCGACCCGACCCTTGCGAACATGGCGTTTCTCGAAAGGTCGCAAGGCAGAGTATTGACCCATACCCTCGCTGGCATGGCCCATAGGCCCGCGATCGTGGCAGCTATCCCCCAGCTTATGAACGCATGGGAGGCCAAGGTGATCGATACCTTCAAGCAAATACAAACGCGCCTTGAGGCAACGCCGCATTTGCTGCGCCTCGGTCGGCTGTTTTCCGAAACCGTGCTTATCGAGGTGGGAGGCGATGAATTCTACCTGTCCTTCGAGAAGGGGCACATCGTATCGGTCGTCGAAGGCCCAAGCCGCAAGACGCCCTGGCGTTTTGCTTTGCGGACTGATGCCGAAGCGCTGAACAAGTTCTGGGAAACGCGGCCCGAGCCGGGCTTTCACGACATCTTCGGACTGGTCAAGATCGGTCGCGGTCGGATCGACGGCGACATTCTGAGCCTCGTCAAGAACCTGCGCTTCTTCAAGGAAGTGCTGACTCTCGCCCGCGCAAAAGAGGAGATGGCAGCATGAGCATCGAGCCCATCACCGGTCGCTATGTCACCGTCACCATCGAAGGGGCACCGCGTCGGATCTACTTCGAGGAAGCAGGGCAGGGGCGTCCGGTCATCTGCCTGCACACCGCAGGCGCCGATACCCGCCAGTGGCGTCATCTGATGAACGACGCCGAGATCACCGCATCGAACCGCCTGATCGCCTTCGACATGCCGTGGCACGGCAAGTCGCTGCCGCCTGAAGGGTTCGAGACCCAGGAATACTTGCTGACGACCGAAGCCTACATCGAAACGGTTCTGGCCGTCATTGACGGGCTGGACCTTGACCGGCCTGTCCTTGCTGGCTGCTCGATGGGCGGGCGGATTGCCCTGCAAATCGCGGCGCTTCACCCGGAAAAATTCAGCGGCTTCATCGCGATCGAGGCCTCGGACTTCCAGCCTGCGTGGTACGATATCGACTGGTTCCACCGTCCCGACGCCCATGGCGGCGAAATGGGCGCGGCGCTCGTGTCAGCCAATATCTCGCCCTTTGCGCCCAACTCCGAACGCTGGAACACGCTTTGGATGTTCATGCAAAGCGGTCCTGGCGTTTTCCGCGGCGATCTGAGCTTCTACACCCGCGACGACAGCCTGATCCCGCGCTTGCCGACTATCGATACGCGGGCAGCGCCGGTGCACATCATCGTCGGTGCATATGACCTGACGTGTACGCCCGAAGACGCCGAGCGCACGGCCAAGGCCATCCCGGGCGCCACGCTGGCGATCATGGACGAGCTCGGTCACTTCCCGATGAGCGAACACCCCGAAGGGTTCCGTCCATTCTTTGTCGACGCACTGGAAAAGATGCCAAGCCCGACAGCGAAAGCTGCCTGACAGATCAACCCCTGCGCAGGAGGAGGAGCCATGTGCAAGAACGCGAAAAACCCATGCCCTGGATGCAAGAAACATGAAAAAGCCGAAGCGGCCTGGATGTTCTTCACCGATGACGAGCGCAAGGCCATCGAGGCATCGCGCAAGCGTCCGGCACTGTTCGACCTTTCCTTTCTGAAACCTGAACCCGGACATGCTGGCCTCCGTCCGGTCGCGTCCAACGGATAAGTAAACTCATGACCAATCCCTGTATTATCTGCGTGGCGATCACGGGCAGTCTGCCCACAAAAGCCAACAACCCCGCCGTTCCGATCACAGTTGCCGAACAGGTGGAGTCCACGCACGAGGCCTTTGAGGCCGGGGCCACCATCGTGCACGCCCATGTGCGCAACGATGATGAAACCCCGTCTTCCGATCCGGAGAAATTCGCCGCGCTGAAAGAGGGGATCGAGAAACACTGCCCCGGCATGATTATCCAGTTCTCGACCGGAGGGCGGTCAGGCGCGGGGCAGACACGCGGTGGGATGTTGCCCCTTTCGCCCGACATGGCCTCTCTATCCGTCGGATCGAACAACTTTCCGACGCGCGTGTACGAAAACCCGCCTGATCTGGTGGATTGGCTGTCCAGCGAAATGCTGACCTACGATGTAAAACCGGAAATCGAAGCATTCGACCTGAGCCATATCCTGAAAGCCAAGGACATGGCGGACAAGGGTCAGCTTGCCGGTACGCCTTACATCCAGTTCGTGATGGGTGTGAAAAACGCGATGCCGGTCGATCGGGATGTGTTCGACTATTACATCCACACCGTGCGCCGCCTGTTCGGTGACGACGCGCCATGGTGCGCCGCGGGCATTGGTACCAATCAGCTCAAGCTGAACGAATGGGCCATCTCTGCGGGCGGTCACGCGCGCACAGGGTTGGAAGACAACGTGCGACTGGATCGCGACACGCTCGCTCGCAGCAACGCAGCGCTGGTGCGCCGGGCCGTCGAGATCTGTGACAGGAACGAGCGGCCGGTGGCGACGTGGCAAGAGGCGCGCCGCATTCTTGGATTGCGGCTTCCTGAGAATGCCTCGAAAGGACGCGCAGCATGAACAAGGTATAAAAGACAAACAGACAATCACGGAGCTTGCGCGAACCAGCTACTTCGACAGCGCGACGAGCTTCGGGATGATCCGCGGCGGCAAGATCGCTGCGGCAGTCCTGGGCGCGATGGAAGTGTCTGAAAAGGGGGATCTTGCCAACTGGATGATCCCCGGCAAGCTGGTCAAGGGTATGGGCGGTGCGATGGATCTTGTCGCGGGTGTCGGTCGCGTGGTTGTCGTCATGGACCACACCAACAAGCATGGCGAAAGCAAGGTTCTGAAGGAATGCACGCTGCCGCTGACCGGCAAGGGCGTTGTCGACCGCATCATCACCAACCTGGGCGTGCTGGACGTGACCGAAAAGGGTCTGCACATCGTCGAGTGTGCCGATGGTGCCACCCGCGACGATATCATCAAGGCGACAGAGGCAACGATTGTCTGACACGGCAGGACATCAAGGGCTGCGCCTGCGTGACATCTCCGGCTCCGCGATCGGGGCCGGTTTCCTGGCTGTCCTTGTATCCTACGCAGGTCCTCTTCTGATCTATCTGAGCGCTGCGGAAGCGATGGGGGTCTCGAAGGAAGGTTTTTCGTCCTGGGTGTTCGCAATTTCCGTGGCAGCTGGCCTGTCGAGCATCGGGCTGAGCCTTAGGTTTCGTGTTCCGGTCGCGATGGCATGGTCGGCCCCTGGCACGGTTCTCCTGATTTCTCTCGGGACATCCTTGTCACCCGCCGAGATGGTCGGCGCCTACATCGCCGTGGCGGCGGTTCTGGTCCTCATCGGCGTTTCCGGCATTTTCGAACGGCTTGTACAACTCCTGCCGCCTTCGGTGACCAATGGGATGATGGCTGGCATCCTTTTCGGGTTCGGCCTGAAGGCCGCTGGAGGATTGGCAACTGATCCCGCTGCAATTGCGCTGCTTATCGTCATCTTCGCCATCTGCACGATGGTCATTCCCCGTTATTCCGTGCTGGTCCTGCTGGCCTCGGCATTGTTGATCAGCGCCGTCTTTTACGATGCATCGGTTGGAACCGTGGGCGTGGTTTTCGCGTCTCTTGAAGTCAGCGGACCGGCCTTTTCAACGGGGGCCATGCTGAGCCTGGCCTTGCCTTTGCTCATCACAACATTGAGTGGCCAGTACCTTCCGGGCATGGCGATCCTGAGGGCCAATGGCTTTCGGGTTTCGGCAAATCCGATCCTGATTGTTGGCGGCCTTGTCTCTGTCCTGGCCGCGTTGTTGGGCGGTATCACAACTGCTCTGGCCTCGATTACGGCAGCCTTCTGTGCGGGATCAGATAGCCATGAAGACCCCGGTCGCCGTTACGTCGCCGGCATCGCCTGTGGCGCCTTCTTCTGTCTTGGCGGCATTTTTGCCGGAACTATCGTCGAAGTCCTGGTGCTATTGCCGACTGCCCTTATTGCCCTTCTGGCTGGTCTCGCGCTTTTGCAGCCAATCCTGAAATTCACCAGTGCGATGCTGGCATCTGACGATGCTCAGGCCGGGCTGCTCACGTTCCTGTTCACGGCATCAGGAGTATCCCTGTTCGGGATCGGTTCGGCGTTCTGGGGTGTGGTCATTGGGATCGCCGTCCACTTTCTGAGCAGGTCTGCGGCGTTGTTTTCGGGCGGCACAAACACCTGAGAATTCTCAAATTCAACATATGAAGGCTGGTGATGGAGAGGCGAACGGACGTCCTGCCAAACCGCCTGGACAAGGAAAAACCCTGACGACCGATCTGAAAACAGAAGCGCTGAATTATCACTCGCGGGGGCCTGCCGGAAAGATGCAGACCCTGCCGACAAAGCCCATGACCACCCAGCACGACCTTGCACTGGCTTACAGTCCCGGTGTTGCGTTTCCGTGTGAAGAGATCGCTGCGGACCCGAGCGCTGCGGCTTTGTACACCGGACGTTCGCATACCGTCGCGGTGATCACGAACGGCACTGCGGTCCTGGGTCTCGGCAATATCGGCGCGCTGGCGTCGAAGCCGGTGATGGAAGGCAAGGCAGCGCTTTTCAAGAAGTTCTCAGGTCTCGACTGAGTTGACCTTGAGGTCGATGAAACGGACCCGACCCAGTTCATCGAAGTCGTCGCGCGTTTGGAGCCAAGTTTTGGCGGCATCAATCTCGAAGATATCAAGGCCCCGGAATGCTTTGTCATTGAGAAGGCCCTCAAGGAACGTATGGGCATTCCTGTATTCCATGATGATCAGCACGGCACGGCCATCGTTGCCGCAGCAGGGATCCTGAACGCCCTGATCCTTGTTGGAAAGAAGATCGAAGACGTGCGGATCGTGGCCAATGGGGCAGGTGCCGCATCGCTTGCCTGCCTTGACCTGTTGGTCAGCTTCGGGGCGTCGAAGGACAATATCATCGTTTGCGACAGCAAAGGGCCAATCCACACAGGGCGCGACAATCTCGATCAGTACAAGCGCGCCTATGCGCATTCGCCATTGACGGGTTCTGCCAACCTTCTTGTGATGGCCAATGCGGATGCGGCGCATATCGCATTGAACCTTCTGCGTGAAATGGGCGAAGGGGTGCCTGTCGGACCGATTCTGATCGTTGCCGCACGGCCTGTGCACATTGCCTCGCAATCCGTCAGCGTGCGCGGGCTTTTGAACCTGACCGCCTTGGCTGCCGTCGATGCAGCGGGATCGAAGACATAACCCGAGGCTGTGCCCGGAATTGCCAAAAGATCTATGCCGAGGCAGCGCCTCGGCTTGCCTATGGGTGATCTTGTGGCGTGAGTATCCCGTTGAAGAAGACAGACAGCTCGTGGAATGCATCCAATGTCAGGACATGCGCGACATACTGATCGGGGCGCACGATGATCAGACAGCCGCTTGCTCGGTCGATCCCGCGCATGTCGTAGATGTCGTCGCCCAATTTGTGATCGACACAGAAGACTTTCTCGAAATCGCGCAACCTGTAGCGCCCCTTCGCAGGTCGCAGCAGAGACGGCATGTTTTCATGCTTCAGGGATTTGAAGTCTTGTTGGAACACTGCGCGCAGGTCGAACAGGGCGTCGATGTCTTCATCCTTGCGCGTGAACCGCTGAACGGGCGAGGCGGGGTCGTTTTCCAGCCAGCTGCAAAGCCATTCGATGGCGCCGCCCTTGGCACCCACGTCATCCTGACCGGCAAAGGCGTAAAGGCGCCATCGTCCATCCGCCTCGGCCACGTGACCGAGCTGCAAGGGCTTGGCGTCTGACAGCCGCAGCACCGGGGCGGAGTGGAAGCGTTTTCCGAGGATCTGGCCGGTAGCAAGGCACTGCTGTGTCGTATCCGCGATGATGCGTGACGGATCGTATCGGACGGCAAGGCCACCGGTGAATTCGAGGTTCTCGATGAACTGCTTCTGAAAGCGCGGCATGTCGGTGCCGTCCAGCTCGGATTCGCTCGGTGGTGCGCTCATAATGCGGGCCCATTTGTGATCGGTTTCGACCAGACGCCTGGCCTCTTCCAGCCGTTCGGCGGAATAGCTGTGCAGCAGGCTCGCATCCGCGCGGCCTGTAAGGACATGGGCCAGTTTCCAGCCGAGGTTGAAGGTATCGCCCATGGAGACATTCATACCCTGACCTGCTTTGGGGCTGTGGGTGTGGCAGGCGTCGCCAGCGGTGAAAACCCTTGGATTGCGCGTGGCTGTCTCGCCTTCGGGCACGTCGTCGAACTTGTCGGTCAGGCGGTGGCCGATTTCGTAGATCGACCACCAGACCACCTCTTTCACATCGATCGTATAAGGTCGCATGATCCGGTTCGCCGCGGCGATGATGTGTTCGGACGTCAGGTTCCGGTTTGCGACGCGTTCGTCGGGGTTGAGTTTGTCCAGTTCGACATACATCCGAAACAGGTAGCCGCCTTCGCGCGGGATGATCAGGACGTTACCTTCCTTGGTGGATTGGATCAGGCATTTGCGGCGCAGGTCCGGAAAATCGGAATTCGCGAGAATATCCATCACGCCCCACGCCTGATGCGCCGCGTCGCCATGCAGTTTGCCGCCAATCGCCTTGCGCACAGTGCTGCGGGCCCCGTCGCACCCAACGACATAATTCGCGCGCACGGTCATCGTGTCACCCGGACCGCCATCTGCCTGAACGCGTTCCAGCGTGACGGTGACGGGGTAATCCTCTGTGCCTGTGTCGATTGCGAGATCCACGACCCGCACCCCGTAGTGCGGCTCCAGCCGGGTCGGGGACTTCTTCATTACATCAAGAAACAGCTGGTGAATGCGCGCCTGGTTGACGATGGTGTGCGGCATCTCTGACTGGTCATCTGCCACATCCTGCGCGATCCCAACACGCGTGATGTGATCGGTGTTCAAGGGATCGGGTTTCCAGAACGTGGTCTGGTTCACCCAGTAGGCCTCGCGCTTCACTTTGTCGGCAAAGCCGAAGGCCTGGAACATTTCCATCGACCGCACATTCACGCCGTCCGCCTGTCCCTTTTCCATCGGGCCTTGCTTGGGCTCGACAATCATCGTCGTGATCTCGGGAAAACCTGCCAGCTGCGCCGCAAGGCAAAGCCCGGCGGGCCCGCAGCCGGCAATCAGGACGTCAACGGTTGCAGGCATAGCACCACCATGTGGTTGCTCTCGACCTGGGGCAGGGGCCTTGAGATCCGGATCGCCGGGCCGGAACCCGTCCACATAGTACTGCATTGTTTTCTCCAGGATTCGTGCTGCGTCTAGATTTAGTATTAGTACTTACTATATCGCATGAAAAAAGGTATGTATGCATACCTTTTTGAGTGTACTAACGAAGTGGCTGGAACCGAAACAACCACACTCAGGAAATCTGGTATGAACGTCTTTAGCATGGCTGGGCATTTGATCCGCCGATTGAACCAGTTGTCGACCCAAGTGTTCATGCATCGCATGCAAGCATCAGGATACGACCTTACTCCGGTTCAGTTCGCTGCACTCGACGCCATCGGTGCGACCCCTGGACTGGACCAGGCAAGCGTTGCGGCAAGAATTGCGTATGACAAGGCGACAATCGGTGGCGTCATCGACCGGCTGGAACAAAAGGGTTTTGTCGAGCGGTCCGTCAGCAAATCGGATCGGCGCGCCCGAGAGGTCAGGCTCACAAACGATGGGGCAAAGGCCCATGACGAGATATTGCCGATCGTAAAGGAACTTCAGGCGGAGATACTCGCGGGCCTCGAGCCTGAGGAACAGGACCAGTTCATAAGGCTGGCCACCAAGGCCATCGGTGCTACCGAAGCATCTGGATAGCGGTCTAAAGGTTGCCGATCTCCAACTGCACTGAGTGTAACATTGAATCCAGTCGGTTCAGCAGCCGTATGTCGGCCCATCTGTGAATCCGACCAGCAGTATTCGTCGATGTGAAGCGACTGAAGCCTGCGTTGAAATCGTCATCGATGGAGGATCGGACCGACTCCGTAGCGACCCGATGTGGGTATTCTGGGTCAAGTCGCCTGAGGTGTTTGCCTGTCGGTTTATGTTCCCCAGTCGGTTCCACGAGCACCGACACATTTCAACGTGCCAGTCTTACCGTGCCGCCGAATGGCAATCTGATCGAGCCAGGCGACGGAGCCGTCTTTCCGCTTGCGCTTGATGATGCCACCCATGGCGTTATAGCATGAGGTTTCTTCTACAACATTTATTATAAATCACACTGGAAATGGGTGGAAATTACAACAAATCAGACAAGAGCAAGGCTGATGGGGTGGGTGATAAGTCTCTGATAAAGATAGAAATATGGTATTCTCAGCGTTTCACGCTTGTCGGTTGCGCCCATGATGGCTGGAACGGGCGGTCTAATTTTTCCTTCTTGTTCTGAAGGCTTTGTCTGGACCTTTTGGGGCATTTTGAAAAAATTGTTGTAACTTTCGAGCGCCGGTTTGCTGACCCCTTACTCTTCCAAAACATGTGAGCGCTTTGGCCAGCTTATCCCGCGATCCTCCTGTCGCCGAGCAAAGACGGAGAAGCGGCCAAATATTTCGGTCATCGTGCCACGGAGCGCTGTTTCATGTTGAGCGGATCTGGCCGAGAAGAAAAAGTGGCTATTTTCAGAGGCCGTGCGCGGCTTTGACCGGCGCGCAGGAGTATCCCGGACTGACGCTCCACATGCCGACGGTTTCATCGACAACCTCGTGCCTATCGATATCCGTCAGTCTAGCGCCTTTTCCGTCAACAAGAATTGCCGGAGGCGTGGCACGGTTTTGGGCGGGGCTGGTCATCGGATGCCAGAATGTTCTGGTACTGTTGGCCTTCAGAAATTTTTCGCCTTTCATTCTGATGGTCCTGTCGGTCAATTGATGACGCTTTGCAGGGCGCGCGATCTGATGTGCCCAAGTCCGTTTGTGACTTGGGCCGTAACCTACATCTTTGATGGCAGCCACAGGGCGAGGGCCGGGAAGGCCAGAACCAGCGCCAGGGCAACCAAACCAGCGAACACAAATGGCCAGACACCGCCAAAGATCGTCCAAAGGTCCACATCCTTGACGACTGATTTGACGACAAAGACGTTCATGCCAATCGGGGGCGTGATGAGGCCCAATTCAATGACGATGATCGCGACGATCCCGAACCAGATCAGATCGACACCCAGGTTGGTCAGGATCGCCGCGAACACCGGGATGGTCAGTAACATCATCGACAAGCTGTCAAAGACGCTGCCCATGACGAGGTAGATTGCGCACATAACCAGAACGACGCCCATCGGCGATAGCTCCATCGCGCTGATGGCCTGAACGATCGTGCCGGTCAGGCCTGCCATGGCCACGAAGTTGGAGAAGGCTACAGCGCCAAATGCGACGACGAAGATCATCGCCGTGGTCACGCCGCATTCGACCAAGGCGCTGACGAGGGCCGAAAAGGTCAACCGCCCGCGACCCCATGCAAAGAGCATGGCCCCGGCGGCTCCGATCCCGGCCGCTTCGGTCGGGGTGAAAACACCCAGATAGATGCCGCCAAGCACGATGAGGAACAACACCAGTATACCCCAGACCCGGGCCAAGGCGCGATAGCGCTCGCCCCAGGGTGTCTTGGGGCCGTTGGGGCCCAATTCGGGGTAGATGAACGTCAGGACCGAAATCGCGCCGATGAAGAGCACAACCAGCAACAGCCCGGGCACGACACCGGCCACGAAGAGCTTGCCGATATCGGAATTGGTCAGGATGCCGTAGATCACCAGCGGCACCGAGGGCGGTATCAGGATCCCGAGAGTGCCGCCAGCGGCGATGGAGGCCGTTGCCAGCCCGTCGCTGTAGCGGTACTTGCGCATGGCGGGCATCGCAACTTTCGACATGGTCGCGGCCGTGGCGAGTGAGCTGCCCGAGACGGCGGAAAACCCTGCACAGGCGGCGATGGTCGTCATCGCCAGCCCGCCGCGCCAATGACTGAGCCACGCATGGGCCGCTCCGTAGAGGTCATCCGAGAGGCGCGCGCGATGCACGAAGGCCCCCATCAGGATGAACAGCGGCAGAGTCGAGAAATTGTAGTTCATCGAGAGGTCGATGATCTGCTGTCCGGCCATCTCGATCGCCGGGATCGTGCCGCGAATATAGGCAAAGCCGAGCGTGCCGATGATCAGCATGCCGAAACCCAAGGGTACGCCGAGAAAACAGATCAGGAAGAGCAGCCCCAGACCGATTAGTGACAAGGTCATTGCGCGCCCTCCGAGGGTCTCGGCCGCAGATGATGCCACAGCATCGCGCATTGGATCAGGACCGCCAGCGCGACAAGCGCGACCATCAGCAACGCCAGCGGATAGATCGGCCATTCAAGATAGCCGGTCACCTGCTGGCTACGTTGCAAGGATCCGTATTGCCGATAGATCAGCGCCGCCAGAAGACACATCCCGGCGATGTTCACCACCATCACCGCCGCTTTCAGCATGTGCGCAGCGCGACCTCGAAACCAGCCCGCGAACAGCGCGACGGATATGTTCTCCTCGGCCCAGACAACGATCGGCAAGGACAGGAACACCAGAAGGGCGAGCAGGAACTGCGCGATCTCGAAGGCACCCGCCAGCGGGGCATTGAACAGGTAGCGCATGAAGACATCGACAAAGATCAGCGCCATCATGGCAAAGGCCACGAAGGCAATCAAAAGCCGCAATGTGCCGAGCAATACCGCCGGCAACGGGATGGTGCCCGTCATCTCGGTTTCAAAGTCGCCGTTGTCGGTCATCGCTGGAAGCCTTTGACAGGAGGGGCCGCCGCAAGCCGCGCTGCGGCGCGGGTGATGACCTCGTTCTGATGGTCCTGCAACGGCGCGGCGCAGGCCGCCGCAATTGCAGGAAGGAACGGGTCAGCCACGTCGGTGCGGATGCCGCTCAGGGACTCAAAGACCGCCAGCGCGAAGAAGGGAACCGTCTGGACGTGGTAGCCACCCTCATGCATAAAAACGATCCGCCCGTCGCAGTGGCGGTCAGCAAAGGCCATGAGCCTGGCGGTGATCGCGCGGTAACTGTCGCTGGACAGCATCATGCGCGCCGTGGGGTCCATGAAGCCCGCATCCAGCCCACAGGCCACGATGATCAGTTCGGGCTGATAAAGGTCAAGCGCGGGCCCAACCACCTGGTCAAGCGTGGCAAGATAGGCCGCCTCACTGCTGCCCGCTGGCAGTGGAACGTTCAGCGTGTACCCAAACCCGGCACCCTCGCCCTGTTCGCTGCTTTCACCTGCTCGCAAAGGAAAACCGTTTGCCTGGTGCAGCGAAATCGCCAGAACGCGCGGATCGCGCCAGAAAATGGATTGCGCTCCGTTGCCGGGATGGGCGTCGATGTCGATGATCGCGACACGCGACAGGCCCAGCGCGTCCAAGGCATGGGCCGCGGCGACCGCGCAATTGTTGAAAACGCAAAACCCCATCGCCTCGTCTGCCTCGGCGTGGTGGCCCGGCGGGCGCACCAGCGCATAGGCGTTCTGCACCTGACCTCCGACCACGGCTGTCACTGCCGTGATCGCGGCCCCGGCGGCAAGGCGGGCGCTCTCATACCCGCCTTCGCCGATATGCGTGGTCGCTTTGCTGGCGACATTTCCGCCCCCGGCCAGACTGACCCGCTCAACATGGGCGAGATGTTCTGGGGTATGCACCCGCAAAATCTCTTCTGGCGTGGCCATCTTGGGCGCGATCTGAACAAGCTGTTGGGTCAAGCCGCTGGCATCGAGCAGGTTCTTGATGCGGCGCTTGGACTCCATGCTTTCGGGGTGGGCGGCAGGTTCGATCCATGTGCTGCGCGGGCCGAAATGATTGCCGGCGTCATGCCACATCAGCCGTTCATCCCAGATCAATCCGGTCGCCATCTCTTTGCCCCCAAGTTTGGGCCAGGCCTTGGACAAAGGCCTGGCCTGTGGTGATTATTCGGCCAGAACTGCAGCAACCTGCGCCTTGTAGTAGTCATAGACTGCCTGACCGTTCAAACCGGCAGCATTTGCCGTTTCAATCCATGCGGCGTGCATGGGGGCCCATTTCTGGGTCAATTCAGCGTTGAAGGCGTCAGAGGGCACGACGATCTCGCCGCCCTGGTCCCGGTAGGCCTGCACGACCTTTTCGTTCCATGCGTCCGTTTCGGAGGACAGGCGGGCAAAGGCTTCGCCCGAGACGCTTTCGATCGCCGCCTTGTCCGCGTCATCCAGCGCATCCCACGTGCCCTGATTGATCATCAGGGCAAAGATCGGTGTAAAGACACCGCCTTTCACCATGGTGCAGGATTTCGCGTATTGCGCGGTCTTGAAGGCAAAGGCGTCACCGATGGAAATACCGTTGAAGCCGTCGACGGTGCCCTTGGAGACGAGCGCGTACATCTCTGTCGCGGGGCCTGCCACCACGGGTACGTCCATCGCCTTCATCGCATTTGCGGCATAGCCGGGCAGCGACCACATCTTGAGTGCCTTCAGGGCTTCGGGGGAATCGATCGGATCCTTGAGCGAGCACATCACACCGCCCGGATTGCTCAGAAAGCCGAGAATCTTGACGCCTTCGAGCGTTTCTTTCTCTTCGATGAACTTGGCATAGGTGCGCGCCAGCGCAACCGCGTTCGCTTCGGCAGACTCCGAGATCATCGGCAGCATGCTCAGCTGGATCAGGGGCGCGGCCTGACCCAGAAAGCCGATAAAGGTATGCGACGCATCCACGATTCCGGTGCGCGTGGCATCATAAAGCCGCGGTGCAGGCGCTGCGGCAGTGTCCATGATGCGCACGGTCACGCGCCCTTCGGTTGCTTCGGCGACCTTGGCGGCCCATGCTCCGAAGACCGGCTCGTTCAGCGGATGGCCCGGCGCGATCAGACTGTAGAGCAATTCCTTGGCCTGTGCCGCGGGGGCGATCGTGGTTGCCAACAAGGCGGCAGTCACCGCGGTCGTCATGGTCTTCTTCAATGAGAAGGCCTTTTGCAGTGTGTGTTTCATTCTCAACTCCCTTGGTTGTCGACCGATTGAGCGGTCTTTCTGTTAGGCTCAGGCCCGTCCGGTGGGAAACGGGCTGTGGTCTGCGTGGGTCATCATCTGGTAGGCAAGGCGTTCGAACATTTCGGCGCGCAACCCGGCATGAGCCGGATCGTCGTAGAGGTTGGTCATCTCGTGCGGGTCATTCTGCAGGTCATAAAGCTCGCCCCATTCGGCGCCCTCATAGATCGACAGCCGATACCGCTTCGTCAGAACCGACCGCACCCGCACGGGCTGTTCAAAGCCCAGTGCCGGTTCATGCCCGTCTTCTTCGATCAGCACCGCCTCGACACCCTCTCGCGAGGGGTCTTCAAGGCTGGGGGCCATGTCTGTTCCTTGCATCCCCCAGAACGGCGCGAGACCTGCACGCGACAGGATCGTACGGGCGATATCGACGGTGCTGTGCAGGGCCTTGGTCGGTTGTCCCACTTTGGGCTGGCCCGGCTCGCTCCAGATAAAGGGCACTTTGACCAGGCCTTGATAGTGCAGCGCGGCCTTGAGCATCAGCCCATGGTCACCCATGAAATCGCCGTGATCGCTCATGAAGATCACGATGGTGTTGTCGGTCAGCTCCAGCTCTTCGAGCCGCTGCATGATCCGGCCAACACCGTCGTCGATCATCGCGATCATGCCATAGGTCAGCGCAATGGCTTCGCGCGCTTCGCGCTCGTTCACAGCGTAGGGCAGGGTACCTTGCGTGTTTGCTCTGCCCTCGGCCCGCGCACGCCGCATGTGCTCCAGCGCAGGCGTCGCCGGATCGCCGGTATTGCAAAGTGACACCGGGGTGGGGATGTCCTTGGGATCGTACATGTCCCAGTATTTGCCGGGCGGCGTGAACGGGTGGTGCGGATCAGGGAAAGACGCCACCAGAAAGAACGGTGTCTCGGGGTTGGCTTTCACCGCGTCCAGGCTCTGCATCGTGCGATCCACGACATAGCGCGTCGGGTAAAGCTCCTCCGGGATACGGGTGCGATAGGCTTGCGGGGTGATGTAGCGCGGGTCGGGGTCCGCGTTTTCCGGGCCGATCAAGCGTTCCACATCCGGGTCATGCGACTTGGCCCAACGCCGCCAGCTGCCACCCACGACATCGCCATGCATGGTCGACAGGTCGATCTTGCTGAACCCGTAATAGGGCAAGGTCGGCTCGTGCGCCGGGTCTTCGGCCCAAAGCCGCGTGTTTTCCTGCTCGTAGTCGCCATCCGACCACATGCCCAAACGGGCTTCCGAGGCCTCTGGATCGGGCGGGACCAGCCCATCATACGACCGGCGCGGCATCATGGCTTCGCGGCCTGTCATGTTTTGCAGATGCGATTTCCCGACCAGCTCGGTGTGGTATCCCGCGCGGCGCATCAGTTCGGTCATCGTGTTCGACGACAGACTCAGCGGCGCTCCGTTGCAATGCGCGCCGTGCAGCGACGGCATCCTTCCGGTGAACAATGTTGCCCGGTTCGGCATGCAGATCGGGATCGAGACATAGAAATTCTCGTAGCGTCGTCCTTGTTCGGAAATCTTGTCGATGTTCGGGGTCTTGAGGATGCTGTTGCCCATGCAGGACAGGTGATCGGCCCGCTGCTGATCGGTGATGATGACAAGAAAATTCGGTTTTCCGGCAGGCAAGGTCTGATGTCCCCTTGGCAAGGAATTGTTCGTGACGGTGCAGCCAATCCATCAATGCGGCAAACAGAAATGGCGAAAATTTCATACAACGGAATGTTGTGCTGGTATTTCGCATTTTTGAAATGACGTGCTAGGATACATCCGAGGAAAACTTTTTCGGAGGCTTGGGATGCAAGCATTGGACCGTGGCCTTGCGGTTATTCAATGCGTGATCGAGAATGGGCCCTGCGGGCTTCACCAGATACACGAGGCGACTGGTCTGCCCAAGCCGACCCTGCTGCGGATTCTCGCCGCCCTTGAAAGCCGGGGTATCATTTTTCGGGCCATCGCTGACAAAAGCTACCAGGTCAGCAGCAACAGTTTTCTGTTCGGCCGGCAGCGCGATCTGAAACTCGTTCTGCAAGAGGCATCCGTGCCGATCCTGTCCAATCTTTGCAAGGATATCGCCTGGCCGACCGATCTGGTGGTGCGCAATGGGCATAGCATGTCAGTGATTGCGTCAAACCGGATGCTCAGCCCCTTTCCGATCAAGCCGACACCGCATGGCCACCAGCCGGACATGCTGCTTACTGCGGTGGGCCGTGCCTATCTGGCGTTTTGCGGCGAGCAGGAGCGCGCCGAAATCATCGCGAGCATCAAAGAAGCAACGCCCGCGCATCCCGAACTGCGCGATCCGAAATCGTTCCCTGAACTGCTTCGGCAGACGCGCGAGCAGGGTTACGGCGTGCGCAGCAAGATCAAGCATGATGGTTTCAGTGCGATAGCTGTTCCCGTCATGGTCAAGGGCAGCCCCGCAGCTTGTATCAACCTGTTCTACTACAAAAGCGCCGTTTCGCAGGAAAACATCGCATCAGACCATCTCGAGCGGTTGACGGCAGCGGCACAGGAGATCGCTGCCGCAATCGACAAGAGCAACGGCTGACCATGTCAAAGCAGAGCTGCTGGGTCGTGGCGCGAACGACTTTTGTCAACATGATTGTCGACGTCGGATAGCGTTCAACCGGTTTTGGCATGCGGTCAGAGTGCCAGCGAAATCCTGGTGCCCTTGGCCCGCGAACAACAGGTCATCATCCGCTTGCCCGCCGCGCGCTCAGCCTGCGTGAGAACCCGGTCGCGGTGGTCAATCTCGCCTTCGGTCACGGTCGCCTCGCAAGACCCGCAAAGCCCTTCCTTGCAGTCGCAGGTGATATCGATGCCCGCGTCGATCAAAACCTGATGCAAGGTCTGGTCGGGACCGACGGTGAGCGTCAGACCGGAATCCGTGAGCTCTACCTCGAAGGCATGCTCATTCTCGGGGTCGAGCAGGTTCTCGGCGGCGTTGAAATGCTCGAAGTGCAGACTCTGATCGGGCCAGCCTGTTGCCAGCTCCTCCAGTTCCGAGAGCAACCGTTCCGGCCCGCAGGCATAGACAGGTCTCGCCGGAGTGCAGCCCGCAGTGATATCAGCCAGCTTCATCCGCCGTCCGTCGTTCCCTGCATAAAGCGTCAGGTTCTCACCGTGATCCCGTTGGACGCGGGCCAGCAACGGCATATCGGCAAGCGTGCGACCGGCAAAGTGCAGCTCATAGGGCTTGCCCGCCTCTTTGAGCCGGTCAGCCATCGCCAGGATCGGCGTGATGCCGATGCCGCCGGCGATCAGCACATGGCGGTCGTCCGCATCGGCCAAATGGAAATGGTTGTGCGGCCCGGTTGTGCTGACCTTGCTGCCTGTTGCAAGCGTGTCGTGAATATGGATCGACCCGCCGCGCCCGTTCTCTTCGCGCAGGATGGCGACCTGCCAGCGGTTGCGGTCGCCCGCATCGCCGCAGAGCGAATATTTGCGCACGTAGTCGCCAACGATCAGGTCGATATGCGCGCCCGCACTCCATGCCGGCAGCTCCCGCCCGCGCGGATCTTCGAGCGTCAGGTAGAGCACATTGGCGCGTTTTTCGGCCGCGGCCACCATGAGATGACGGATGATCGACCGCTTCTCTGGCGGGCCAATCGGGAAGTCCATCGGCGGGCGGACGGATGCCGGGTCCACCTTCTCGGGGTTGAGCGCGGGATCCCATTCCACCCAGACCTCTTTTGGCCCGCGGAACGAGATATTGGCAGGGTATTCGAACTGCTGATCGGGCTTGAGCCTTACATGCGGCAGGCGGCGGGCAAACTCATCAAGGAATATACGCATCTCCATGCGCCCGATGTTCTTGCCCATACATTGGTGGCTGCCATAGCCAAAGGTCAGATGGTCAGAGGAGTTGTCGCGGTAAAGGTCCAGCAGATGAGGGTTTTCGAACTGCCGCTCGTCATGGTTGGCCGAGGCGGTTGCGATCAAGAGCTTCGCACCCTTCGGGATGGAAACGCCGCCCAACTCGCAATCGCGCGTGGCCTGCCGCCTCCATGCCGCAATCGGGCCGGAGTGGCGCAGGCATTCCTCCACCGCATTGGGAATAAGGCCCGGGTTTTCGAGGATTTCATCCCATACACTCGGCTGGCTCAGCAGCATGCGAATGGCGTTGGCCGAGGCGTTGGCCGTCGTTTCATGCGCGGCCACGAGGATCGCCATCATCATCGAATGCAGATAGGATTCCGTCACGATTTCCGGGTGCTTGAGGTGCTGTCGGATACTCGTCTGCATCCAGCCCGGCGCGTCGGGGTTGGCTTTCATCTTTTCCAGAATACGGCCCGAAGCCTGCCAGAATTTGCCTACCGCTTCGGCCACGGCAAGCTGCTCCTCTGGTTCAGGGCGGCCCCATGTGTTGGTCGTGTGGGCCACGGAAAAGGACTTGAGGTCCTCGATGTCTTCTTCGTCCACGCCGAGAAACTTCAGCGCCACGACCTGCGGGATTTCCCAGAACATGTCGGCCACCAGCTCGGCGCGGCCCTCGTCGATGAACCGGTCCATTGCCTTGCGTGTCAGGTCGCGCACCATGGGCGCGTGATGCTCCAGACGTTCGGGCAGGAAGTCATCCATCAACAGGCGGCGGCGCTGCATATGGGCAGGTTCGTCTTCGTTCACCAGCGTCCTGTTGAGCGCGTAACCGTAGCGGCTCAGGATTTCGGCCGCCTCGGGCGGAGACGGGGTGATTTTCTCAAGCACGATACAAGGGGAAAACAGGATGTTGTCGCGGAAAACGGCTTTGACGTCCTCGAACCTGCTGACGACCCAATAGCCAAGGCGGGGGTTGTAAAACACAGGTTCCTGCGCGCGCGCCCATCGAAGCGCCTCGGCGGGGTCCAGTCGAAATTCATCACCGAAGGCATCAAATTTCTCGGCAAAGGCTGAAACGGGGCATCCCGCCTGCGCTGTTCCGGGGTGTTCCTGCATCCGCTTCCCTGCTCTTTCATTCTATCGGGCTGGCAACAGTCCGCGCGCCTTGGATCATCTGCAAAGTCGCGAAATCGGCGCGCAGGAGCAACCCGTTCAGCTACGCCTTTCACTGAACGAAATTTCCTGCGAAAGTTTCACCAAAGTTGGCATGCAAACCGATGCCAAACTCAGCTGTCGAAAGGAGTGCCGCGTTGGTCGCGGCAGCCGCTGTACAGTGGTCGGAAACAGGCCCTAGAACAGCGCGTTCGGGAGCCAGGTCGCGAGGAAAGGAAGGGCCCAGACAAGCACGACCCCCAAGGCCTGCAAGCCGATGAAGGGAACGACCCCTTTGTATATCTGTTCGGTCCTGATCTCGGGCGGCGCGGCGGCGCGCAGGTAGAACAGGGAAAACCCAAAGGGCGGCGTCAGGAAGCTTGTCTGCAGGTTGATGGCCAGAAGGATGCCCAGCCAGATCGGGTCATGCCCCATCAGGATCAGCGACGGCGCCACGAGCGGCAGCACGATCACCGAGATCTCCACGAAATCGAGGAAGAAGCCAAGCACGAACACAAAGACCATCACGAACAGCAAGGCGCCTGTTGCCCCGCCGGGCAGGTTTTCCAACAGATGGGCGACGCGCTCTTCTCCGCCAAGGCCGATGAAGACCAGCGAGAAGAACCCGGCGGCGAGGATGGTCGCAAAGATCATTGCGGTCATGGTCAGCGTCGAAGACAGAGCGTCGTGGATCATCCTCTGTTGCACGGCAGCGCGCAGGGCGAAGCCGACCGCCGCAAGGCCAATTACCGCCATCACGATATAGACGCTGCCGATCATCCATTCGAGCGCGCCATTGTCGTTGCGTTGCAGCCGTACCGGATAAGCACCGGCCAGAAGCCCCAGCAAGATCAGCGCGACCGCCCCGATCAGGATCAGTCCCGGATTGATGCCGATCTTGCGCCCGGCCATAAGCAGCGCGCCGATCGCACCGACAGATGCGGCTTCGGTGGGGGTGGCGACGCCTCCGAGGATTGCCCCCAGCACCGCGAAGATCAGCAGGATCGGCGGAACAATGGCGGCCATGACCTCGTGGCGGTCAGGTTTCGCCAGCCCGATGTCGGCGGGTGGCATGTCCTGCGGACGAACTGCGCCACGTATCAGGATGTAGAGCAGGTACAGCGTGACCAGCAAAAGACCGGGAACGATCGCCGCGGCAAAGAACTGGCCGACGGACAGCGCCTCGACAGAAAACTTGCCTTGTTCGTATTGTGCCTGCTGATAGGCGTTGGACATCACATCCGCGAGGATGATCAAAAGCGTCGAGGGCGGGATGATCTGCCCCAGCGTACCTGCGGTGCACACGATGCCCGAGGCGACGGATGGGCTGTATCCCGCGCGCAGCATGGAGGGCAGGGCGATCATGCCCATCGCCACAACCGTCGCGCCGACAATTCCCGTCGAGGCCGCCAGCAGCGCGCCCACCAGAACAACCGAGATGCCAAGCCCCCCGCGCAACTGGCCGAAACTGCGCCCCATCGTGTCGAGCAGGTCTTCGGCGATCCTGCTCTTTTCCAGGATGGCGCCCATCAGGACGAAGACCGGGATCGCGATCAGCGTCGTGTTCGTGATCAGCCCGAAGGCGCGTTGCCCCAGAGCACCCAGCAAGGACACGTCCATGACGCCCAGCGTCCAGCCGAGATAGGCGAAAGCGACGGCAACGCCGGCAATGGCAAAGGACACCGGAAAGCCGGAGAGGATCGCAACCATCAGGGCGCCGAACATGATCAGGTCGAGATACTCGGTCATGCCCTAGCTCCTTCGTGGAACAGGCGCACCAGAAGCGACAGCGACTGAAGCAGGATCAGAATGCAGAAGGTTGGGATCAGGGACTTGAGCAGAAAGACCGCCTCGATCCCGCCGACCGAAATCGGGCCTTCGAGGATCTTCCACGAATTGCGAACCGAAGGCCACGACCAGTAGAGCAGGGCCACCATGGACGGGATCAGCAGGAAGACATGCCCGAAGATATCGATGCGTCGCCGGGCGGTCTCGCTGACCTTGGCATAGAAGACATCCACGCGGACGTGCTTGTCGACCAGCAGGGTGTATCCCGCGCCCAGCATGAACAGGGTGGCGTGCATGTAGAGCACGCTCTCCTGCGCGGCGATGGAGTTGAAGCCGAAGACATAACGCCCGATGACGATACAGAATTGAACCAGGACCATGATCAGCGCCAGCCAGCGGACCACATCCGCGACGATGGTGTTCATCCGGTCGATTGCATGTGCAATGCCAAGCATCATCCAGCCCCTGCGAAAGGAGGTGCGCGACGCCGGGCCGCGCACCTTTTGAGCGTCAGTAGCCGAAGACGCCAGCGCGGGCGTTCATCTGGCCATTGTCGGCATAGGACATGTAGCCACCCACCAGATCGCGGTAGGCGATGAAGCTTTCGGTGATGCGCACCACCAGTTCATCATCGTCGGCGCGGTATTCTTCCATGATCTGGCCCGCGGCCACACCCATTGCCGCGATCACGTCATCGGGCAGCTTGTGAACCTGAACGCCGTTCTCCTCGACCAGCGTCTTGAGCGACTGCGCGTGCTTGGTCATGTATTCGGTCCAGACCGGGTTGTAGAGCCCGTGGCAGGCCTGGGTCACGACTTCCTTGAGGTCGTCGGGAAGCTCTGCAAAGACCTGGGCATTCACGCCGCATTCTTCTGCCGAAGAGGGCTCTCCGACGCCGGGCCAGTAGTAGTGCGGGGCAACCTGATAGTAACCCAGTGCCGAATCCGTCCACGGCCCGATGAATTCGCCCGCGTCCAGCGCGCCGGTCTGCAGTGCCTGGAACATTGCCGGGCCGCTCATCGCCTCGGCTGCCATGCCCAGCTTGGCCGCCATTTGCGAGGCAATGCCCGTGGTGCGGAACTTCAGGCCTTTAAGGTCTTCGACCGAGGTGATCTCGTTCTTGAACCAGCCTGCCCATTGCGGGCCGGAGTTGCCGCAGAGGAAGGGCTTGATGCCAAAGCGCGCATACATCTCGTCATAAAGCGCCTGACCGCCGCCGTGATACATCCATCCAAACTGCTCATCTGCGCGCAAGCCAAAGGGTTGTGACCCGAAGAGCAGGATGCCCTTGGATTTGGAGCCCCAATAGGCCGGAACCGCGTGGTACAGCTCTGCCGTGCCTTCGGAGACCGCGTCGAACACGCCATTGCCGGGAACGATCTCGCCGGCGGCATAAAGTGTCACGTTGATCCGGCCGCCTGACAGGGTGGTGATGCGGTCAGCCAGCGTCTGCGCGGCAACGCCCGGTCCGGGCAGGTTCTTGGGCCATGCCGAAACCAGTTTCCAGTTGCGCACGTCCTGCGCAATTGCAGGGGCCGCAAGCGTGGTTGTGGCGGTGCCGAGAGCGGCTGTCGTCAGGAATTTCCGTCTATCCATCGTTGGTTCTCCTTGTGGACAAGTTCATGGTGGGTTGGGGTTGGATGCCGCTGACCGTCTTGCGCGATCATTCGGCGGGAATTGATCAGCCAAGGATGCGTGGCAGGCGCAGCCCATGTTCGCGGGCGCAGGCGATGGCGTCGTCGTAACCTGCGTCCGCATGCCGCCAGACACCGCTCGCGGGATCGTTCCACAGAACGCGCTCAAGGCGCTTGGCTGCTTCGGGTGTGCCATCGGCGCAGATCACCACGCCGGAATGCTGGCTGAACCCCATGCCGACTCCGCCGCCGTGGTGGATGCTGACCCAGGTGGCCCCCGAGGCCGTGTTCACCAGCGCATTGAGTAGCGGCCAGTCGGACACCGCGTCCGATCCATCCTTCATAGCTTCGGTTTCGCGGTTGGGCGAGGCGACCGAGCCGCTGTCGAGGTGGTCACGTCCGATCACGACGGGAGCCTTCAGCTCTCCGCTCGCCACCATCTCGTTGAACGCGAGCCCCGCCTTGTGCCGATCCCCCAGCCCGATCCAGCAGATCCGTGCGGGCAGGCCTTGGAACGCGATCCGCTCGCGTGCCATGTCAAGCCAGTTGTGCAGATGGGCGTTGTCGGGGAACAGCTCTTTCATCTTGGCGTCGGTCTTGTAGATGTCTTCGGGATCACCCGAGAGCGCACACCAGCGGAACGGCCCAACACCGCGACAAAAGAGCGGGCGGATATAGGCGGGCACGAAACCGGGGAAGGCAAAGGCATTTTCCAGCCCTTCTTCCAGCGCCACCTGTCGGATGTTGTTACCGTAATCCAGCGTCGGCACACCGGCGTTCCAGAAATCGACCATCGCCGCCACGTGGGTCTTCATCGACGCGCGCGCGGCTTTTTCAACTGCCTTGGGGTCGCTTTCGCGCTTGGCTTTCCACTCGGCCATGGTCCAGCCCTGCGGCAGGTAGCCGTTGATCGGATCATGGGCGCTGGTCTGATCGGTGACGATATCGGGGCGGATGCCGCGCTTGTAAAGCTCGGGGAACACATCGGCCGCATTGCCCAAAAGCCCGACCGATTTCGCCACTCCCGCCTTGGTCCAGCGGTCGATCATCGCCAGCGCCTCGTCGAGGCTGTCGGCCTTTTCGTCCACGTAGCGGGTGCGCAACCGGAAATCGATGCTGTCGGGGTTGCATTCGACGGCAAGGCAGCAAGCGCCAGCCATGACAGCGGCCAGCGGTTGCGCGCCGCCCATCCCGCCAAGGCCGCCGGTCAGGATCCACTTGCCGGTCAGGTCGCCGCCATAATGCTGCCGACCCGCTTCGGCAAAGGTCTCATACGTGCCCTGAACAATGCCCTGCGTGCCGATATAGATCCACGATCCCGCTGTCATCTGGCCGTACATGGCCAGGCCCTTTTTATCCAGTTCGTTGAAATGGTCCCATGTCGCCCAATGCGGCACGAGGTTAGAGTTGGCGATCAGCACGCGCGGGGCATCGGTGTGGGTCTTGACGATGGCGATGGGCTTGCCGGATTGCACCACCAGCGTCTCGTCGGCCTCCAGCTCCTTGAGGCTGGCGACGATGGTGTCGAAATCCTTCCACGTGCGTGCCGCGCGTCCGATGCCGCCATAGACCACCAGTTCATGCGGGTTCTCGGCCACATCCGGGTGCAGGTTGTTCATCAGCATCCGCATCGCGGCCTCGGTCTGCCAGCTCTTGGCGTTCAGCTCGGTGCCAGTGGGCGGAAAGACATCGCGGGTGTTCTTGCGGGGGTCGCTCATGTGGGCCTCCAGTCGGACAGGGTTTGCAGAATGGTCCTGAGATGCGCGCGCAGCCGGTCCGCACGGTCGGCGTCATAGCTCCACGGCGGGGCTTCGGATGACAGGTAGGTGGACTGTGCCAACTCCATCTGGATGGCGTGCTGCCCATCGGCAGGGCGTCCGTAGCGCCGCGTGGTCCATCCGCCCTTGAAACGCCCGTTGAGGATGCTGTCGTAGCCGTCCGCGGCCTGGCAGATTTGCAGGACACGCGTCTCGATCTGCGGGTCGCAGGTCGTGCCCTGATTGGTGCCAATGTTGAAATCGGGCAGGGTGCCGTCAAAGAGAAACGGGATATGCGACCGGATCGAATGGCAGTCATAGAGCACCGCGAAACCGTTGACCGCCTTGACCCGCTCAAGTTCCGCCTCAAGGGCTGAATGGTAGGGCGCGTGGTAAATCAGGCGGCGGCGTTCGACTTCTGCAGCGTCGGGCTCTTGCCCCTCGGAATAGATTGGACACCCGTCAAAATCGGTCAGCGGACAAAGCCCCGTGGTGTTCTGACCGGGATAGAGGCTTTGACCCGAGGGGTCGCGGTTCACGTCGATGACATAGCGGTGCACCGTGGTGCGCACGGTTGTGCAGCCGTCGACCAACCCGGTATAGAGCCTGTGGATGTGCCAATCCGTATCCGCAATCGCGCGGCCCGTTTCGTTCAGCCGCTCAACGCAGTCGCGTGGGATGTGCGTGCCGGTATGGGGCAGGCCCAGAACCAGAGGGCTGTTACCGCGGATGATCTCTACAATGCTCAAAGGAATACCTCCAATCCTGCGGCCTGCGCGAACACGTCCTCGGTCACGCAGGTTGCGGCGCGCCCGGTGTCGGCTGCGAGATAGCGGTCCTGCTGCAGGCTGGGCACCACGGCGCGCAGGCTGGCCATCACTGCTTGCAGTCGTGCCGAAGTCTTGAGCGGCGCGCGTTGTTCGATGCCCTGGGCCGCGCGCATTGCTTCGATCTCGATGATGACCGACAGGTTCCCGGTCATGCGTGCCAGACGCCGCGCGCCATGGGCGGCCATGCTCACATGGTCCTCCTGGTTGGCCGAGGTCGGTGTGCTGTCGGTGGAGCAGGGGTTCGCCAGATGTTTGTTCTCGCTCATCAGGGCGGCGGTGGTCACTTCGGCAATCATCAGTCCCGAGTTCAAACCCGGCTCGGGCGTCAGGAAGGGCGGGAGGTCGAAGCTGAGCGTCGGGTCGACCATCAGCGCGACCCGGCGCTGCGCGATAGCCCCGATCTCGGCCACGGCCAGTGCGATCTGGTCGGCGGCAAAGGCCACGTGCTCGGCGTGGAAATTCCCACCCGACAGGATTTCACCAGTCTCGGCAATCAACAGCGGGTTTTCGGTGACCGCGTTCGCCTCCACCTCCAGCGTGCGCCCGGCAAAGCGCAACAGGTCGATGGCGGCCCCGGTGACCTGCGGCTGGCAGCGGATGCAATAAGGGTCCTGCACCCGCGTGTCGCCGTCCCGGTGGCTCTCGCGGATGTCGCTGCCGTCCAGAAGTTGCGCCATCGCGGTTGCCGCGTCGATCTTGCCCTGATGCCCCCGCAGTGCGTGAATGGCCGGGTTGAGCGAGGCTGTGGACCCCATGATGTCGTCTGTCGAAAGCGCCGAGGTCACGATCGCCGCCCGCGCCGCGCGCCAGGCCTCGAACAGTCCGGCGAGTGCGCAGGCCGTGGAAAACTGCGTTCCATTGATCAATGCCAGCCCTTCCTTGGGGCCAAGCACGACCGGCACCAGCCCGGCAGCCATCAACGCAGCGCCACCGGACATTGTCCATCCCTGATATATTGCCTCTCCCTCGCCGATCATCACCGCCGCCATATGGGCCAGCGGGGCGAGGTCGCCCGAGGCACCAACCGAGCCCTGAACCGGGATCACCGGCATCACGCCGCGCGCCAGCATCGCTTCGATCAGGGCGCCAAGTTCCCAGCGGACACCAGACGTGCCTCGGCCAAGCGATGCCAGCTTGAGCGCCATCATCAGCCGCGTTGTGGCTGGCTCCAGCGGCTCCCCAACGCCGCAGCAATGGGACAGGATGAGGTTTCGCTGAAGGGTTTCGGTGTCATCCGCCGCGATCCGCACAGAGGCAAGCTTGCCGAAGCCCGTGTTGACGCCGTAAACCGGCGAGTCGCCGCGTGCGGCGTTGGCGATCAGCGCAGCCGATGCCTCGACACCGGCGCGGGCCGATGGGTCCAGCGTCACCGCATCGCAGCTCCGCCACAGGCGTTCCAGTTGCTCCAACGTGGTTGTGCCGGGGGTAAGGTTGTGCGTCACAAGAGACCCCCGAAGATGCGGCTGTGCAGCGGGTTGATCCCGATGCCATAGGGGAGTTCAGCGGGATCGCCGACGTTCCAGATGGCAAGATCGGCGCGCATGCCCGGGGCGATGATGCCGCGATCCTTCAGACCCAGCGCGCGCGCCGCGTTGCGGGTTGTCCCTGCCAAAGCCTCGGCTGGTGTGAGACGGAACAAGGTGCAGGCCATGTTCATTGCCAGCAACAGTGACCCAAGAGGAGACGAGCCGGGGTTCCAGTCGGTGCCAACGGCCATCGGCACGCCGTGATCGCGGAACGCCTGAACCGGGGGCGCTTGGGTTTCGTGGATCGTGTAGAAGGCGCCCGGCAGCAGGACGGCCACCGTGCCGGAGGCGGCCAGCGCCTTGGCGTCTGCCTCGGTGGCATATTCCACGTGGTCGGCAGAGAGCGCCTTGTATCGGGCCGCAAGCGCGGTGCCGCCCAGGTGGCTCAACTGCTCGGCGTGCAGTTTGACGCCCAAGCCCAGAGCCTGGGCCACATCGAACACCCGGGCGATTTGCATGGTGTCAAAGGCGATGCCTTCGCAGAACCCGTCCACCGCATCAACCAAGCCTTCTTTATGCGCCGCGCGCAGCGTCGGAATGCAGATCTCGTCGATATAGCTCTCTGCATCGTGGCCCTTCGGGACAGCGTGTGCGCCAAGGAAGCTGGTCACAACCCAGATCGGCCGAGCCGCGCCCAGGGCACGGGCCACGCGCAGCATCTTGAGTTCGGTGTCCAGGTCCAGCCCGTAACCTGACTTGATCTCGACCGTTGCCACGCCTTGAGCGATCAGCGCGTCGATGCGGGGCAGGGCGCTTTGCAGTAACTCCGCCTCTGAAGCTCCGCGCGTGGCTGCAACAGTGGACACGATGCCGCCCCCGGCACGGGCGATTTCTTCGTAGCTGGCCCCGGTCAGCCGCATCTCGAATTCGCGGGCGCGATTGCCGCCATGGACGACGTGCGTATGGCAGTCGATCAGGGCCGGCGTGACCAGGCGACCGGTGTGGTCGTGGCGCGGCAGCCCGCCATGTTCGGGGGAGATATCAGCGGCCGGACCCACCCAGGCAATGTTGGCGCCGTCCACCACGATGGCGGCATCTTCGACAAGACCATAGGCATTGGCCCCTTCCGCGAAGGTGGCGGCCCTTGCTCCAGAGATCACATAGCTCTGTGCCATTGGTTTCCCTTGGAATATAGCCCCCTTAAAGTTAATATGTAGCTACATAAAAATGTCAATGGAGTTGTTGGCGTGCAAATAGTTCATGCAAGCCAAGTGCTTACGCCAAGCGGCTGGCAGTCTGATCTGGAGGTGGCGATCGGCGCAAACGGTCGAATCGAACAGATCGGCCCGGTCTCGCAAACGCCGACGCACCGGACTGCCCTGCTGCTTCCGGCACCGCTCAACCTGCACAGCCATGCCTTCCAGCGCGCCATGGCGGGCCTGACCGAAGCCAGGGGCCCGGACGCGCGCGACAGCTTCTGGAGCTGGCGGCGCCTGATGTACAGGTTTCTCGACCAGCTGACGCCAGACGATGTCGAAGCTATCGCCGGGCTGGTTTTCATGGAGATGCTGGAGGCGGGGTATGGTGCCGTCGCAGAATTCCATTACCTGCATCACGACGTCGGCGGCAGGCCTTATGGGATGCTTGCAGAGATGTCCGAAAGGATCGTGGCTGCTTCAGAGCAGGCCGGGATCGGCCTGACCCTGCTGCCGGTGCACTACCAATATGGCGGCTGTGATCTGCGGCCTTTGAATGGCGGCCAACAACGTTTTGGCAACGATCCCGACCGCTTCCTGCGCCTGCATGCTGACGCGGCGGGTATCATTGACCGCAGCTTTGCGGACAATGCCATTGGGATGGCCCCCCATTCCCTGCGCGCGGTCGATCCGGCAGGGTTGAATGCCATCCTGACCCAGGCCCGGTCTGGCCCGATCCATATGCACCTTGCCGAGCAGGTGGCCGAGGTCGAAGAGGTCCTGGCCCATCTTGGCGCGCCCCCGACGGAGTGGTTGCTGGGCAATCATCCGGTCGACCCGCGATGGTGCCTGATCCATTGCACACAGATGACAGAGGCCGAGACAACCGCCTTGGCGCGGACCGGGGCCGTTGCGGGGCTGTGCCCGATAACGGAGTCGAGCCTCGGTGACGGGATATTCAATGGCACGACCTATTTTGGCGCGGGGGGCACGATCGGTTTCGGATCGGATTCCAACATCCACATCTCGCTCTTCGACGAGTTGAAGACGCTGGAATATTCCCAACGCCTGCGGGACAGGTCACGGGCCGCGCTGGCGATGCCGGACCGGTCGACCGGGCGCGTGCTCTACGAGGCCGCCACGCGAGGCGGTGCACAGGCGGGCGGGCGCGACACTGGCCGGATCGAGGTGGGCGCGCTTGCGGACCTTGTCGGGCTGGACGATGACAATGAATGGCTCTGCAATCGGCACGGCGATGCGACGCTCGACAGCCTGATCTTTGGGGGCCGCGGCCAGTCCTGCATCCGCGAGGTCTGGAGCGCTGGTCGTCACGTCGTGACGAACGGTCGCCATGTCAGGCGCGATGCGATAGTTGAACGATACAAGCTGACGATGACACGGTTGGAGACAGATATTTGAACGTGGAAACGCGCATTTCATGGACTGAGGTTCGTGACGAGATCCGCGCGCGGATCCTGAACAGGACTTACTCGCCGGGCGACAAGCTGCCTCGCGATGAGGACATTGCAGCGGAATTGGGCTGTGCCCGCACGACCGTTCAGCGCGCAATGCAGGATTTGTCCCTTGCCGGGCTTGTGGAGCGCAAGCGCAAGGGCGGCACCCATGTCCGGACCGACCCCGTCACCCGCGCCACATTCGACATTCCGATCACCCGGCGCGAGGTCGAGCAACGCGGTGCCAAGTACAATTACCAGCTCATCAGCCGCGAACTGGAGGAGACGCCCATTGAAATCATGGCGCGTTTTGGCATCCAGCAGCCTTCCCAGATGCTGCATGTGAAGGCGTTGCACCTTGCCGACAACCGGCCCTACATCCTTGAGGATCGCTGGATCGACACGACGTCGACGCCGGAGATCCTGAACGTAGACCTCACACGGGAAAGCGCGAACGAATGGCTTGTCCGCCATAAGCCATACAGTCGTATCGAAGTCAGTTTTTCGGCGGTGAACGCGGAAGGCGAGACTGCGAAACACCTCTCTGCCCCTGTTGGCAGCGCCCTGTTCGTCATCGAGCGGACCACATGGATCGGCCCGGCACCGATCACGACCGTGCAGGCCGTGGCTCTTCCGGGGTATCAGCTTTCGGCCCGGAACTGAGCGGGTCGAGTGTGCGGCGGTCAGCCCGTTGCCCCGGAAAGGGGCTTGAATTTCTGTTTGCGCTCTCTTGGGCAAAGGTCGTCTTGCAGGTTTTAGGCGATGCAAGGACGGCCACACCGGGTTGACGCTCCAATACGTCGGTGATGGACTGTCCTTGACTGCGCTCGAACAAACTGTTTCGCGTCTCCATCAGTTGGAAGATTGACGCTCAATCTCCCCAAACACCGCCGAACGCCTGTCGCTGTACGGTTCGGGGTAGCGACAGGTCCCTCTTGTGCGCATGGTGTGCACTGCGGGTCCGTTCGGAATATGAGCCGCTTCGAGGAGATCGCCAAATGCCCCTGAACGCAGCCTTTCTCACTCCCCGTCTGGCTTGTCGCGCACCGCGAACTGCAAACAAGTCGCCGGATAAAGCTGGTGTTTGACAGACTGGCCAGCGCCCCGTCAGTCCGCTGAACACGAAGGGGCAACAGGATGGGTCTGCCATTCGACGATCCTAACGTATTGCGCGCGTTTTCCGCTTTCCCAAGCGCGGCTCGGGAGGGCCTGCTGCATCTGCGCAGACTCATCCTTGAAGTGGCCGCGCGCAGCGAGGGCGTCGGGCATCTTGAACAAATGCTCAAATGGGGTCAGCCCGCCTATCTGACGTCAGAGACGAAATCAGGCACGACGATACGGTTCGGCTGTCCCAATGAGGGCGGCTTCGCAGTAGGTGTGCATTGTAAGACCAGAATTGTCGCTGACTTTCAGACAATTCTCCAAAAGCCTTTGCGCATGAAGGCAACCGAGCCATACATTTTGCATCAGCGGACAATCTGCCAGCAGATAAGCTCGATCTCTTTTTCAGAAGTGCACTTAACTATCGTCGCAGGCAGGGTCGTGTCAGGTTTGTAAACGGCCATTGGCACTGATAAGTCTAAGGACCTGTTTGTCCACATTCTGTGAGTTCACGCGCGGCGTAGCGAATGGCGGCAAACGTGCGTGAACGGATTGGAACCAATCCCCTAACGACGAACGGAGAGGGGTAGAGCCGAGCTACAACATCGCGATTAAGGCGCAACATTTGTTGTAACTTGATCGAAAACGGGCTCGGACGAGCAATAAACGGGCCTGAAACATGCTCTGGCGGGACTGCCCAAGCTGCGATAAACGTCTGCAATGAAAAGTAAGTCGCACAATATCGTATCTTGGCGTATGTCTTGCGCACCTATGATGGACTGGACAGATCGGCATTGCCGCTATCTGCATCGGCTGCTCAGTCGACAGACGCTGCTTTATACCGAGATGGTGACCGCGCCGGCTTTGGTCCGGGGGGGCGCATTACATCTGTTGGAATATAGCCCCGAAGAACATCCGGTGGCCTTGCAACTGGGCGGCTCGGACCCCGAGGAATTGGCGCAGGCGGCGCGGCTGGGGGCGGATGCGGGCTATGACGAGATCAACCTCAACTGCGGCTGTCCGTCGGATCGGGTGCAGTCGGGCACATTCGGGGCGGTGCTGATGAAACATCCCGGGCTGGTGGCCGAGTGTGTGGCCGCCATGCGCGCGGCGGTCGATGTCGAGGTGACGGTGAAATGCCGGATCGGGGTCGACGATCAGGACCCCGAGACCGTGTTGCCCGATTTCCTGGAACAGGTCGCCGGGGCCGGGTGCCAGCGGGTCATCATCCATGCGCGCAAGGCCTGGTTGCAAGGGCTGAGCCCGAAGGAGAACCGGGACATCCCGCCGCTCGATTACGATCTGGTGCACCGGATGAAGGCGCGGTTTCCCGAACTGCATATCTCGATCAATGGCGGTATCGACACGCTCGCGGCGGCGCGGGCGCATCTGGACGCGGGGCTGGATGGGGTGATGATCGGGCGGGCGGCCTATCACCAGCCTGCCGATATCCTGTGCCAGGCCGATCCTATGATCTATGGCACGGGCGAGGCCAGCGACCCGGTGACGGTGGCGCGTGCCATGCTGCCTTATATCGAGGCGCATCTGGCCAATGGCGGGCGGCTGCATCAGGTGACCCGGCACATGCTCGGGCTGTTTGCCGGGCGCCCGGGTGCGCGCGGCTGGCGGCGGATGCTGTCCGAAGGCGCGGTGCGCCCGGGCGCCGGGCCGGAGCTGGTCGAGGCGGCGCTGGGACAGGTTGCCGGGTAAGCGCCGCGACCTTGGGAAAAGGTAGGATGCAATGATTGCCTATGTCACTGTTGGCGCCGATGACATCGCTGCTGCGAAACGGTTCTATTCGGCCTTCCTGCCGTTGCTGGGATATGGTCTGAAAGAGGGGCCCGAGGGCCTCAGCTATGCGCTGCCGGTGGCGCCGGGGCAGTCGCCGCTGCTGCCGGATTTCTATGTCAAACCGCCCTTTGACGGTGGCCCCGCCTCGGCCGGGAATGGCGCCATGGTCGCCTTTGAGGCGCGCAATCAGGCGCAGGTGCGCGCGTTGCATGCCGCGGCCCTTGTTGCGGGCGGCGCGGACGAGGGGCAACCGGGGTTTCGCCCCGATTATGGGCCGCAGTTCTATGTGAGCTATCTGCGTGACCCGCAGGGCAACAAGATCGCGCTGTTCTCCAGCAACCCGGCAGAGCCCGGGCGGGACGGGTAGGGGCCAGTGATTCAGCGCAGGTGATAGCCGCGAAACTCCTTGACCGTCGACAGGCTGAGCAGCGTTTTCATCTGCGACACGGCCGGGATCGCCGACAGTGAACTGCGGTAAAGCGCCTCGTAATCAGCGGGGGAATGCACGCAGACCCGGATCAGGAAATCGAACTCACCGGTGATCATGTGGCATTCCAGGATCTCGGGCATCGACAGGATCGCCTTTTCAAAGGCTTCCAGGTCTTCGCGCCGTTGCGAATTCAGTTTCACCTCGATAAAGACCTGCACCTCCAGCCCCACGGTCTGGCGGTCGATCTGGGCGGCATAGTTGCGGATGATGCCCTCGGCTTCCATCAGCTTGACGCGCCGGTGACACGCCGATAACGACAGCCCGATCCGCTCGGACAGGGCCGACATCGAGATCTGGCCGTCCTGCTGCAAGACGGAAAGAATCTTCTTGTCTAGGCTATCCATCGGAAATTTTCTCACTTCGCCATTCAGATTAGGATTTTTTCCGAAAATTTTCCAACTGACAAGGAATTTTCGAAACAAATCGTCTGATCTGTGGTGTACTTTACAAGTGCGTCAGAAAGACGCGCAGCATTCCCAGGGAGGAAGACATGACAACCAAATTCGTCGTCGGCTACGACGGCAGCGCGGCGTCCCGCAGGGCGCTCGACTTCGCCATGGAGCGGGCGAAGGCTGGCGGAGCCTCGATCATCGTCGCACATGTTCTGGAATGGTCGCCTTACTCGTTCCTGACACCGACCGAGATCGAAGAGCGTCACAAGCGCCGCGCCGAGGAAATGGCCCGCGCCGAAACCGCGATCCTGGCCCCGCTCAAGGCGGAACTGGCCAGCAGCGGCGTCGAGGTCGAGACCGCGATCCGCTACGGGCAGGTCGCCGACACGCTGTGTGACATCGCCACCAAGAGCGGTGCGGCACAAATCTTCATCGCACGTCAGGGTGAAAGCGGCCTGGCCGCGCGTGTTTTCGGCTCGGTTGCCGGAACGCTTGCACAATGCGCCCCCGTGCCTTGCACGATCGTGCCGTAAACGGCCAACAGACGAGGGATATCATGAACACATCCATCAAAGCCGCGGCACTGGCCGCGCCCATGGCCGCGCTCAGCGCAGCGCCGGTCCTGGCCCAATCCGTCGACGAGAAGGTCAATCAGATCTTCGCAAGCTCGACCGGCTGGTTCGTCAATTTCATTTTCAGCCCCTTTCCCGGCACCTCCTTTCCCTGGATCGTGATGTGGCTGGTGATCGCCGCTACGGTGTTCACGCTCTATTTCGGGTTCATCCAGTTCCGGGCGTTTCCGCATTCCATCTCGCTGGTCAAGGGCGACTATTCCGACCCCAATGACGCGGGCGAGGTCAGCCATTTCCAGGCGCTGGCCACCGCGCTGTCGGGTACCGTGGGTCTGGGCAACATCGCCGGTGTGGCCGTTGCCGTGGGCATCGGCGGTCCGGGCGCGACCTTCTGGATGATCCTTGCCGGTCTGATGGGCATGGCGTCGAAATTCACCGAATGTACGCTGGGTGTGAAATACCGCAACGAATATGCAGACGGCACCGTTTCGGGCGGCCCGATGTATTACATGACAAAGGGTTTTGAAGAGCGCGGCATTCCGGCGGGCAAGTTCCTGGCCATCCTGTTCTCGATCTTCTGTATCCTGGGCGCCTTTGGTGGCGGCAACATGTTCCAGGCCAACCAGGCGCATGCGCAGATCACCAATGTTGTGGGTGAGTTCCCGGGCTGGATCACCGGCATTATCTTCGCTGGTATCGTCTTTGCCGTCATCGTCGGCGGTCTGAAATCCATCGCCAGCGTCACCGAAAAGGTCGTTCCGTTCATGGGCGTTCTTTATGTGGCCACCGCGCTGGTGATCATCCTGATGAACGCGGACATGATCGGCTGGGCCTTTGGCCAGATCTTTGCCGGTGCCTTCAGCGGGCTGGGCATTGCCGGTGGCATGGTCGGCGCGCTGATCCAGGGCTTCAAGCGGGCCGCCTTCTCGAACGAGGCGGGCGTGGGTTCGGCGGCTATCGCCCACTCGGCGGTGCGCACCAAGGAACCGATCACCGAAGGTTTCGTGTCGCTGCTGGAGCCGTTCATCGACACCGTGGTGATCTGCACCATGACCGCGCTGGTGATCATCATCACCGGTCAGCTGGTCAGCGATCCGAACACCGGCCTCTACCTGCTGGACGAGGGCGCAAGCACCATCCAGACCGTGGACGGCAACAAGGGCGTGGCTCTGACCTCGGCGGCCTTCTCCTCGGCCTTCCCGTTCTTCAAGTACATCCTGGCCATCGCGGTGATCCTGTTTGCCTTCTCGACCATGATCAGCTGGTCCTATTACGGCCTGAAGGCCTGGACCTTCCTGTTCGGCGAAGGCAAGACCACCGAACTGGTGTTCAAGGTGATCTTCTGCCTCTTCGTGGTGATCGGCGCGTCGGCCAGCCTGGGCCCGGTCATCGACTTCTCGGATGCGGCGATCTTTGCCATGGCGGTTGTCAACATCATCGCGCTCTATCTGCTGATGCCGATCGTCAAGAAAGAGCTCGACTCCTATCTGTCGCGGCTCAAGTCGGGCGAAATCAAGAAGTTCAACTAAAGCTTTGGACTAAAATGAAAAGGGCGGGGGAAACCCCGCCCTTTTGCGTTGGAGGAAAAGTAAGTGACCTGAGCGGGCCTCTTGCCTGTGGAGGGGCATCGTGGCGCGCAGCTGTCCCGGCCCGATGATCCGATCGTCAGCCCATCCTCTCAAAAGTCTGCCTTGGCAGGAGATGTGGACGTTGTGAATGACCAGAGCTCTGGCTTTGGCAGGGATTATTCCGCCGCCAATGCTTTCTGCCGACAATAACAGGATGCCTTGATGGGCACCTCGGATCGAGCCACCGCCTTGTCCAGCTGAAGCTTGATGTGGGCGGCCTCAACCGTTTCGCCACGCCGGGTGAGGCATTCGTGCAGACCGTGCAGGCTCCACACGTTTCCCGGATGCTGGCATGCCCGGCTGAGCGTGGTGTCCAGACCAAGGTCGGCGCGATATACCGCCTCTGCTTCCTCCATCTGACCCTGTTCAAGGAGCAAGGCACCGAGCGCGTGGCGGGTGGGCTGCATCCATCCCCAGGGCTCGTCGTAGGGGAGGTTGTCGTCGATCTCCACAGATTTGCGCAGATGATCAAAAGCGGTTTCGTGCTCTCCCTTGTGATAGGCGAGTTCACCCAGCATCATTTGTTCGGCGACCTTGAGAATGTCACGACACGTGTTGTTAAACAGCATGCGGCTTTCGGGGACCCGCGCCAATGCCTCATAGAACTCTGCCTTTTCTTGCTCGGCCTCCGCGATCCTGTGCAGGTTGGCCAAGGCAACCGTGCGCGCATAGCGCATCATGGCGATCGTTACGCAATAGAGCTCTTCATCCTTTGGCAGATCCTGATCCAGAATATCCTGCCACCGCCCAAATCTGATCAGCACATGCTGTTTCATGGGGACGAAGCCTTCAAACCAGTCGGCCATCGGGCGAAGAGTTTCCGATGGCAAGGTGTCGATGAGTTCTTCGGCCGCTTCCAATGCAGCTGTGGGCTGCCCCAGGAACATCGCACCGTAGATCTTGAAGTGATAGTTGTGGCACCGATAGACGGAGTAGAAGTTGTCCGGTCCTTCGCGCTCGAGGAATTTCCGGTCTGCCACAATGGCCGCATGATTGCGTAGCACCACGTTCATGTAATCTCCGCACAAGACGTCGACATGGGTCGGCATATGGAGCAGGTGTCCGGCATCGGGTACCAAAGTGCTCAATGCATCCCCGTGACGAAGCGCCCGCTCGGGATGCGGCGACATCTCCATCAGATGAATGTACATGTGTAGCAGCCCAGCGTGCTGCCATGCGCCGGGAAGCGAGGCAAAAGCTTTGTCGAGCAACGCGATGGCTTCAAGCGTGTCGGCCCCATCCGCCGGCTTCCCTGTCGGGAGATCCCAAAGCTGCCAGGGTGTCCGGTTCATGATCGCCTCGGCAAATATGGCGCACACATCGAGATCCTGACCGAATTGGGCATGAACTTTTCGCATCGCGTCGGCGAACGCATCATTCCATGGGCTGAAATCCTCGATATCCGATGATGTGGGGTAGCGCGCCGGGATGGCTTCGATCAGAGCGCGCTCAACCGGTGTTAGCTGGTCGAGCAGCGCCATGGCTGAACCGATGGACGACTTCGCCAGTCCTAGGCAGTCAGGCTTTTCCTCATCTTCAAACGCCTCCCAAGGCTTGTTGTAGTTTGGCCCGATACAGTAGGCGATGCCCCAGTACGCCATAGCGCAGCCCGGATCTTCAGCCACGGCATTCTGAAAACATATGATCGCCTCTTCGTGGTTATAGGCGTATGTCCAGGCCAAACCCCGGTCAAACCAACGCTGTGCTGCATCCGACCTTGTTGTCACTTTCCGGGAATAGCTCCCGAGTTCGTAATATTCCATCGCACTATCCTTCCATCCAATTGTTTAACCATACGACGGAAGCGCTCGTTTCCAAAGGGGCGGTGCCAACGGGTTTCCATGTGGGCATAGGCTCAAGATACTGGTTGCTTCGGACGCTGATCTGCCGTTCTCCATTTTGTTGCATATTCAGGGTCGGCTGACGACGTGAGGGTCAACTTCATGTGACGTTGGACACACGCACTTGTCCTACAAGACCGCTTTTCCTTGCCACGCCGGCGTTGTACCCCTGACGGAACCCAAGAGCGGAGACTGCCCCATGCCCGATACGATGCTGCTGTTGCAGATGCTGGCCCTGCTGATTGTGATCGGCGCCTTTGCCGGGGTGCTGGCGGGGCTGCTGGGCGTGGGGGGCGGTATCGTGCTGGTCCCGGCTTTCTTCTACGCGTTCCAGACGCTGGGCTATGGCGGGCCGCAGCTGATGCAGATGTGCCTGGCCACGTCGCTGGCCACCATCATCGTGACCTCTCTGCGCTCGGTTCTGAGCCATAACAAGAAGGGCGCGGTGGATTGGGATATCCTGCGCGGCTGGGGGCCGGGGATCGCGCTGGGTGCGGTTCTGGGTGTCATGGTGGCGGCTTCGCTGCGCTCGGTCGCGTTGCAGGCGCTGTTTGGCGTGCTGGGGGTCGTGATTGGCGCCTATCTTGGGCTGGGGCGCGCCCATTGGCGGTTGGGCGAGGCGATGCCTGTCGGCCCGCGCCGGTTGATCCTGTCGCCGATGGTGGGGTTCCTGTCGGTACTGATGGGGATCGGCGGTGGCAGTTTCGGCGTGCCGCTGATGAGCCTTTACAACACGCCCATCCATCGCGCGGTTGCCACCGCCGCGGGTTTTGGCGTGATCATCGCGGTGCCCTCGGTGCTGGGGTTCCTGCTGTTGCAGATCGACCCGGCGCAGCGGCCGCCGCTGACAGTGGGGGCGGTCAATCTGGTGGCATTCGGCGTGGTCATCTGCATGACGCTGATCACCACGCCCTGGGGGGTGAAGCTGGCCCATGCGATGGACCCCAAACCGCTGAAACGCATCTTTGCCGTGTTCCTGACGCTGGTGGCGCTCAACATGCTGCGCAAGGCTCTGGGATGGTAGAGGAGTTTCTGCGCCGGGGCTGGCTGCGGTTTCCCTTTGATCCGGTACTGGCCCGTTGGTGCGCTCATGTTCTGCCTGTCGCGCGGCGTGCGGTGACCGATCCTGCCCATGCGCAATGGCTCGATTGCGAGGGCACCTGGTTCATCGGTGTCGATGCGCTGGACAACGATGCTGAGGGCCGGGTGGGGGATGGTCCGGTGCTGGCCGGGCAGGCGGTGGACTATATCCGCCGTCATCTGAGCATGTTGCCCCTGCATCGCGGTCAGATCTCGGTGACCTATCCCGGCTATCCCCGCCCGCGCCGGGGCGAGGGCGAGGCAGCCTTCCGCTATCGCCTGAACCGGGGGGCGGCGCACGTGGACGGGTTGAAGCCCTCGGGCCCCGACCGTCGCCGTCATGTCGATGAACCGCATGGCTGGATCCTCGGCCTGCCGCTGACCGAGGCGCCGCCCGAGGCCGCGCCGCTTATTCTGTGGGAGGGCAGCCACCGCATCCTGGGTCCTGCGCTGGCCCGCGCGATGGAAGGGTATCCGCCCGAGGACTGGCACCGGGTCGACGTGACCGACGCCTATCAGTCCGCGCGGCGCGAAGTGTTCGAAACCTGCCCGCGAATCGCCCTGCATGCGCGCCCGGGCGAGGCCTATCTCCTACATCGGCACTGCCTGCACGGGGTCGCCGCCTGGGCCGAAAGTGTGGATGCCGTTCCCGATGGCCGCATGATTGCCTATTTCCGGCCCGAACTACCCGGAGGGGTTAGAGAGTGGATCGAGTACCCGTAAACGGGGAAAAATACCTCCCAATACGTGAAATGCACATCTTGCTTTCGCGGGGAGGGTGTAAACTGGAAACAATCCGAAAAACCCCGCTAACTTCCTGAAAAATGTGATATTTTTGCTCAGTTTTTTGGGGTTTGGGGGGATGTGATTATGCTGACGGCTCTTATTTTGCTCGGCACGGCCCTGACGGTCGGGACCATCGTTTGGGCGATAGATGAAAGCGATGATGACGACAATTCGGGCGGGGGCGAAGAACCGCCTGAAAGCCCCGAGATCACCGGTACCGAGGGCAACGATCTGCTTCAGGGAACGGATCTGGCAAACAGGATCAGCGGTGGTGCCGGGGATGACACCCTGTCCGGCGGCGGCGGTGATGACGTGATCTTTGCGGGGCTCGGCAATGACAGCGCCGATGGCGGCACTGGCAACGATGCGCTGCGTGGGGCGGGTGGCAACGACACGCTGTCGGGAGAGGGCGGTGACGACTTCCTGCATGGCAGTACAGGTCAGGACCTTTTGTCTGGCGGTGCCGGGAGCGACACGGTGCAGGGTGGCTTTGGAAATGACCGTTTGTCCGGCAATGGCGGCGATGACAGTCTTGACGGTGGCGGCGGGTCGGATTCGGTCTTTGGCGGTGACGGCAATGACGCCGCCGATGGCGGTAGCGGGGATGATGTGCTGCGCGGACAGGAGGGCGACGACTCCCTGTCCGGCGGCGACGGTGCCGACCTGCTGCATGGCAGTACCGGGCTGGATCATCTGGAAGGAGGCGCGGGCAACGACACTCTGCTGGGCGGCTATGGCAGCGACCGGTTGTCGGGGGGCGCTGGCAATGACAGCCTCGATGGCGGGGTCGGGCCGGATGTGATCGACGCCGGGGACGGTAACGACATCGCATTGGGTGGCGCTGGAGACGACGTCCTGCGTGGTCAGGAGGGCGAAGACAGCCTGGCGGGCGGTGACGGCGCCGATGTGCTGCGCGGCGGTCTGGGCAAGGACATTCTGCTGGGCGGCAATGAAAACGACACCTTGCTGGGTGGCTATGCTGCAGACTGGATCCTTGGCGAGGCGGGCGCTGACAGTCTCGACGGCGGTGCCGGATACGACATGCTGGACGGTGGCGACGGCAATGACACGATCATGGGGCTTGTCGGCCGGCCCGGCACTGCGGCCCCGGGCGTGATCGACCGACTGGATCCTGACACCATCCTGGGTGGTGCGGGAGATGACGAGTTGTGGCTGGGCAGCGGCGATCAGGCCACCGGCGGCGATGGGGCCGACACATTCGTTGTCGGGCCCTGGATGCAGGAGACCGCGGTTGCGCGGATCGACGATTTCAATGCCGCCGACGATCGGCTTCGAATCGAGGTGCCCAGCGGCAGCAGCGGCGATGTGACCGTCGAGGAAGAGCCCGACAATGAGGGCGTTGCGCTTGTCCTTTACGACGGCGTCATCGTGGCATGGATCGACGGGGCCTATCCAGGCCTGACAGCCGCCGATATCCAGGTTGTGGAAAACGATGACCTGCTGACGGCCTGACGTCTTGGATCACAGAGTGCCGTCCGCGCATTCCGGATGCGGGCGGCGTCTGTTCAGGCAAAGAGCAGTTCAGTCCTGCGCCTGCCGCGCGGCCCGGCCTCCCCGGCGCTTGCGCAGTTGCGGCGCGCGGCCCGGCAAGTCTTCCATGATGGCGCGGCGTTCCTCGGGCTGCATCTTCGACCAGCGTGAGATCTCGTCGATCGAGCGATAGCAGCCGGTACAGATGCGCTCGGTTGGGTGCACCACGCAGATGCGGATGCAGGGGCTGTCGACCTCGTTGCGTTTCCAGACCATGTCGGACATCGGCCAAAGCCCCCTAGAGATTGCGCAGGCGATCCAACGCCCCCTGCAAGATATAGGCCGCCGCCACATGGTCGATCACCTCTGAGCGACGCTTTCGTGTCGTATCCGCCTCAAGCAGCGCCTTTTCTGCGGCAACCGTGCTCAGGCGCTCGTCCCAGAAGGTGATCGGAACCTCGGTCAGGCGGCTCAGGTTGCGGGCAAAGGCGCGGGTCGACTGACAGCGCGGCCCCTCGCTGCCATCCATGTTGCGGGGCAGGCCCAGCACGATCCCTGCGATCTCGCGCTGCTCGAGAATTGCAAGCAGGGCGCTGGCATCCAGCCCGAACTTCTTGCGGCGGATGGTTTCCAGCGGGGTGGCCACGCCGCGCATCCGGTCGGACACGGCGACACCGATGGTCTTGTCACCCAGATCAAGCCCGGCCAGCGCGCTGAACGGGGGCAGGGCGGCGGCGAATTCCTCGACCGTGTCGCAGATCATTCGGCCAGCCCCGCCTTTTGCGCGGCGCTCTCGATCAGCACCAGCGCATCCGCGCTTTCGGCATAGACCTGACGCGCTTCGTCCAGGATGGCGCGGGCGCGGTCGGTTTCGCCCAGCACGGCAAGGGCGCCGATCAGGCGACCCCATTCCTGCGGCGTTCCGCCTTCGGTGGCCAGCCGGGTCGACAGGCGGGTCACCATGCCACGGATCATTTCGGCCCGGGTCTCTGCGTCCATTTCAGAAGCCGCTTCGATATCCTCTCGCCGGGGTCCGGGCAGCGCGGTGGTGGCTGGCGGGGCGGGCGGGGTATAGTCGGTGACCCCGGCGCGCATCGCCAGTTCGCCGATCTGGTCTCGGATCGCCTCGCCCCAGGCAGTGCCCGCCGGAGCGGTCTGCAATGTACGCGCCCAAGTGTTGAAGGCCAGGTCGGGCCGCCCGATCTGGGCCAGCATGGTGCCCCAGTAATAACGCGCGGGCCCGTATTCGGGGTCACGCCGCAGCGCCTCGAACAGCGCGGCCTCGGCCTCGGGCGAGACATAGCCGCCGGCGGCGCGGATCATCAATTCGGCCTGTTCGGTGTAATCCTGCGGGCTGGCATCGCCCTGAAGCAGGGCGATCACGCGTCCCTTGGCGGTATAGGCCGCCTGGAAGTTGCCGGTATTGGCCTCATGCTGGGCCAACAACATATGGCCCTGGATATCGTCGGGGCGCCGGGCCACGGTGTCGCGCAGTTTCTCCAGCAGATCGGCATAGCCCGGTTCCAGCTGAAGCGCGGGCTGCGGTGGCACACGGGCTTCGGCCTCGGTCTGGCCGGGGCGGTCGGTGCGGTTGGCCTGGGCAATGTCGAGGCGTAGTTGCAGCGGCAGATCGCCATAGCCCGGCGCGCCCAGCCGGGTGTAGAGCGTCATCGTGCCGCCCACGATCACCACAGCGCCCACCAGCGCCGCCAGCCCGACCTTGCGGCGGGACTGTCCGGCGCCTTCGGCCTCGGCGCGCATCTGGGTATCGGCGGCCAGGATGCGGCGCGAGATCTCGGTGCGGATGCGCTCGGCATCAGCGGCGTCGATCACGCCGCGCGCCAGATCGCGGTCAACGCCCGCAAGCTGATCGCGATAGACACGCAGGTCATAAGCCGCCGCCGGTTCCGCCGCAGCGCGCGCGCGCAGCATGGACAGCGCCAGCAGCGCCGCCACGGTCAGGGCCATCAGGGTGACGAGGATCCAGAATGTCATGAGCGCTCCGCGTTGATGCCCTTCATCTAGACCTGCCTGTGCGCTGAAAAAAGGGGCAAAAGGACGCGAGGCGGTGCCATGTCGCAATCTCGCAATATTGCGGCGGTCCGGGACGGGGCTATGCTGGGGGGGCACGGCATATCTGCCACCAAGTCACGAACCGGATCGGATTCGCACATGAAGCACTATTCCGCCTTTGCCGTTGCGCGCGAAGCGCTGCGTTATCACACCGGATGGGAGCGCGCCTGGCGCTCGCCCGAGCCCAAGAAACGCTATGACGTCGTCATCGTCGGCGCTGGCGGTCACGGGCTTGCCACCGCCTATTACCTTGGCAAGAATTACGGCATACAGAATGTGGCCGTGATCGAGAAAGGCTGGCTGGGCGGCGGCAATACCGGTCGCAACACGACCATCATCCGCTCGAACTACCTCCAGGATCCTTCGGCGGCGATCTATGAAAAGGCCCGCTCGCTCTACGAGACGATGAGCCAGGACCTGAACTACAACGTGATGTTCAGCCCGCGCGGCGTGATGATGCTGGCCCAGACCCAGCACGAGATCCGCGGCTACAAGCGCACCGCGCATGCCAATGCGCTGCAAGGGGTCAAGACCGAGTGGATCACCCCCGAGCGCGTCAAGCAGCTGGTGCCAATCATCAACCTGTACGGGCCCCGTTACCCGGTGCTGGGCGCGCTCTGGCAAGAGCGGGGCGGCACTGCGCGTCACGATGCGGTGGCCTGGGGCTATGCCCGGGCCTGCTCGGCCATGGGCATGGACATCATCCAGCAATGCGAGGTCACCGGCGTGCGCCGCGAGGGCGGGCAGGTCGTCGGTGTCGACACCACCAAGGGGTCGATCGATTGCGGCAAGCTGGGCGTCGTGGTGGCGGGCCATTCCGGCCAGCTGGCCGAGATGGCGGGCTTCCGCCTGCCGGTCGAGGCGCTGGCGCTACAGGCGCTGGTGTCCGAACCGATCAAGCCCTGCATGGACGTGGTGGTGATGGCCAACACGGTGCATGGCTACATGTCGCAATCCGACAAGGGCGAGATGGTGATCGGCGGCGGCACCGACGGGTTCAACAACTTTACCCAGCGCGGCAGCTTCCACCATATCGAGGAGACCGTGCGCGCCCTGGTCGAGACCTTCCCGATGATCAGCCGGCTCAAGATGCTGCGCCAATGGGGCGGCATCGTGGATATGACCGGCGACCGCTCGCCCATCATCTCGAAAACGCCGCTGGGCGGCTGTTTCATCAACTGCGGCTGGGGTACCGGCGGGTTCAAGGCGATCCCCGGATCCGGCTGGGCCATGGCACAGTTGATGGCAACTGGCCATTCGCCGCTGGCCGAGGCCTTCTCGCTGGACCGCTTCAAGGAAGGCCGCTTCATCGACGAAAGCGTGGCTGCAGGGGTGGCGCATTGACCAAGATTTTTCTCCGAAAAATCTTGTGCAGAGTTTTCGTCGAAAACTCTGCTCGCCGCGCAGACGCGAGGGGGGCGTGATGGCCTATTCCGAAGCCTTGGCCGAGACGATGCGCGCCGATCTGGGCGTGGAGCCGGGCTTGTCCGAAAAGAAGATGTTCGGCGGGCTCTGCTTTCTGTTGCATGGCAACATGGTCTGCGGCGTCACCCGCGACGGCGCCATGTACCGCCCCGGCAAGGCGCAAGAGGGCGCGGCGCTGGAACTGGGCGCGCAACCTCTCTCGTTCACCGGCCGCCCGATGGGCGGAATGGTGGAGTTGGACGCCGGCGCCTTTGAAGACGACGCGCTCCGCGCGAAACTGACCGAATTCTCGCTGGCCCATGCGGCTGGCCTGCCGCCGAAAGGATGAAGACATGCTGATCCTTACCTGTCCCTATTGCGGGGTCGAGGCCGATGAAACCGAACTCGCCGCAGGCGGCGAAGCGCATCTGAAGCGTTTCGGCCCGGGCTCGAGCGATGACGAGCTTCACGGCTATCTGTTCACCCGCGAAAACCCCAAGGGTGTGCATCTGGAACGCTGGCGGCATGCCTCGGGCTGCGGTAAGTGGTTCCATGCCGCCCGCTGTACCGCCACGCTGGAAGTATTCGGCACCTACAAGGCGCAGGTCAGCGGCCCGCCGCAGGAAATCCGCGACGCGATCTCGGCCCGCCGCCCCGGCTGGAGCTGGAGGGAATTCTCCTGATGTCCACCTTCTTCCCGTTCTTCTCTTGCGAAAGGTTCACGTAAGATGAGCACCCGTCTCGCAAAACAGGGCCGCCTGATCGACCGTTCGAAGCAGGTGACCTTTACCTTCAATGGCACCACCATGCGTGGGTTCGAGGGCGATACGCTCGCCTCGGCGCTTCTGGCCAACGACCAGATGATGATGGGCCGCTCGTTCAAGTATCACCGCCCGCGTGGGGTGGTGGCCAGCGGCGCAGAAGAGCCCAACGCACTGGTCGGTCTGGGCGAGGGGGCGCGGTTCGAGCCGAACCAGCGCGCCACCACGACCGAGCTGTTCGATGGTCTCAAGGCCGCCAGCCAGAACCATTGGCCGAACCTCGATTTCGATATCGGAGCGGTGAACACCTATCTGTCGCGCTTTCTGCCGGCGGGGTTCTATTACAAGATGTTCATCCACCCGGCGCCGTTCTGGAAACATGTCTACGAGCCGATCATCCGCCGCTCGGCCGGTCTGGGCAAGGCGCCCGACAAGGAGCTGGTGGATGCCGATACCTATGAGCATTTCCATGTCCATACCGATATCCTGGTGATCGGCGGCGGCGTGGCCGGGTTGCAGGCGGCCAAGGTGGCAGCAAGCTCGGGCGCGCGGGTGCTGCTGATCGAGCAGACCGCCCATTGGGGTGGCCGCGCGCCGGTCGATGGTGGCACCATCGACGGCTTGTCGCCCGACGAATGGGTGAGCCGCACCGTGGCCGAGCTGGAAGCGATGGAGAATGTCACCCTGCGGGCCCGCACCATGGGCGCCGGTGTCTATGATCACGGCTATGCGCTGGGATACGAGCGGGTGGCCGACCATACTCCCGGCGTGCCGGGGCCGCGCCATCGCTTGTGGCGGATCCGCGCCAAGCAGATCGTCAGCGCCACCGGCGCCATCGAACGCCCGCTGTCCTTTGCAGGCAACGATGTGCCCGGCGTGATGCTGGCGGGTGCGATGCGCGACTATGTGGTGAACTGGGGTGTGACCCTGGGTCAGCGCGTGGTGGTCGCCACCAACAATGATGACGCCTATCGCACCGCCATCATCCTGAAACAGGCCGGTGTCGACGTGCTGCGTATTCTCGATGCCCGCAAGGAGGGCGGCGGTGCGCTGGCTGACGAGGCGCGCGCGCTGGGCATCCGGGTCGATCCCGGCAAGGCGATTGCCAAGGTCAAGGGCGGCAAGCGGGTCAAGAAGGTCTCGATCTGTAACCAGGACGGTGTCGGCGGCGCGCGTGAAGAGGTCGAGGCCGATGCGGTCGCGATGTCGGGCGGCTGGTCGCCGGTGGTGCATATGTGGTCCCATTGCGGCGGCAAGCTGATCTGGGACCGCGCCAATGCGCATTTCCGCCCCGATCCCGACCGCCCGCCGCTGGGCGCGGATGGCAAGGGTTATGTGGTGGCAGCCGGTTCCGCAAACGGGCCCTTGGCACTGGATCAGGTGATGGCCGACGCCGATGCCGCTGGCAAGGCCGCGGCCAAAGCCGCCGGCTTTACCCCCAAGCGCACCAAGGCGCCCGAGGGCGCGGCCACGGGTGAGAACGCAATGGAGGCGGTCTGGCTGATGCCCGCCAATGCAGAAATCCAGCTGCGGATGAAATCCTGGCTCGACTTCCAGAACGACGTCAAGGTTTCGGACGTGCAGCTGGCGGCGCGCGAGGGCTATGAAAGCGTCGAGCATACCAAGCGCTATACCACGCTGGGCATGGCAACGGATCAGGGTAAGTTGAGCAATATCAACGGCTTGGCTATCCTTGCTGATGCGTTGAATTCAGATATCCCGCAGGTCGGCACCACCACCTTCCGCCCGCCCTATACGCCGATCTCGATGGGCGCCATCGGCGGCGAGGCGCGCGGCGAGGTGTTCCAGCCGGTGCGCAAGACGCCGATCTATGACTGGAGCAACGCCAATGGTGCCGACTGGGAACCGGTCGGCCAGTGGCGCCGTCCCTTTGCCTATGTACGTCCGGGCGAAAGCGTGCATGACGCGGTCAATCGCGAGGTCAAGAACACCCGCGAGAACCTCGGCCTGCTCGATGCCTCGACGCTGGGCAAGCTCATCGTCAAGGGGCCGGATGCGGGCAAGTTCCTCGACATGCTCTACACCAACATGATGAGCACGCTGAAACCGGGCAAATGCCGCTATGGCCTGATGTGTTCGGAAAACGGGTTTCTTATCGATGACGGCGTGGTTGCGCGGATCGACGAGGACACGTTCCTGTGTCACACCACCACCGGCGGCGCCGAGCGTATCCATGGCCACATGGAAGAATGGCTGCAAACCGAATGGTGGGACTGGAAAGTCTATGTCGCCAACGTGACCGAGCAATATGCCCAGATCGCCGTGGTCGGCCCCAAGGCCCGCAAGGTGCTGGAAAAGCTGAACGCCAAGGCGGGCGGCGGCATGGATCTGTCGGCCGAGGCGCTGCCCTTCATGGAATGGCGCGACGGGCGGATCGGTGAGTTCGACGCGCGGGCCTATCGCATCTCGTTCTCGGGCGAGTTGAGCTATGAGATCGCGGTCCCGGCAAGCCAGGGTCTGGCCTTCTGGGAGGCGCTGGTGGATGCGGGCAAGGAATTCGGCGTCATGCCCTATGGCACCGAGTGCCTGCACATCCTGCGCGCCGAAAAGGGCTTCATCATGATCGGGGACGAGACCGACGGCACCGTGATCCCGCAGGATCTGGGGCTGCACTGGGCTCTGTCCAAGAAAAAGGACGATTACCTGGGCAAGCGCGCGCAGGAACGCAGCCACATGGCCGATCGCGACCGCTGGAAACTGGTGGGTCTGGAAACGGTCGACGGCTCGGTTCTGCCGGATGGCGCCTATGCGGTGGGCGAGGGCGTCAACGCCAATGGTCAGCGCAACATGATCGGGCGGGTCACCTCGACCTATTACTCGGCGAACCTGGGCCGTGGCATCGCCATGGGCCTGATCCAGCACGGGCCGGACAGGATGGGCGAGATCGTCGAATTCCCCGGCACCGACGGCAGGACCTACAAGGCCAAGATCGTGGACCCGGTTTTCTATGACAAGGAAGGGGCGAAACAGAATGTCTAAACCTGTCAGCGCATTGATGGGTGCCGCCTATGACGGCATCGTGCGGGTCGAGGAATGCGGCCTGCAAGGCATGATCACCCTGCGGGGCGATCTGGCTTCGAAACCGGTCATCGCAGCGGCCACCGGCGCCACCGGGCAGGACATGCCCGGCCAGCGCCGCGCCAATGTGGCGGGCCAAAGCGCTCTGTGCTGGATGTCGCCGGACGAGCTGCTGGTGCTGGTGCCCCATGCCGAGGTAGGCGACAAGCTGGCCGCCATGACCAAGGCCTTGGGAGATGCCCATAGCCTGGCGGTGGATGTGTCGGATGCCCGCGCCATGTTCCGTGTCTCGGGCGCAAACGCGCGCGAAGTGATGGCCAAGCTCGCCCCGGTCGATTTCGCCCCGGGCGCGTTCGGCCCCGGCGATTTCCGCCGCTCGCGCCTGGCGCAGGTGGCCGGTGCCTTCTGGATGGAGGAGGATGGCAGCTTCTGCATCATCTGCTTCCGGTCGGTCGCCGATTACGTGTTCAAGCTGCTGAAAGTGGCTGCACAACCGGGAAGCGCTGTCGGCGTGTTTTGAGCGCTTCGGCGGCTTTGTCGCCAGCGATTGAATTGCCCGGTCCCTGATGGGGGCCGGGCTTTTATGTTTCGGGATGATCATTTGCCGCGAAAGGAGAGGACTTGCGTCAGAGATATCCTAGCGCGACGGCGTGTTCTGCACGATCCGTTGAGTGGTCGAAGTACCGTTGGGTCCGCTCCCTCAGCCGCTGAACAGGAAACTGCGAAAGCGGCTTTGGGCCTCGGGCGCGGTCAGGTCGGCGGCGGCGCCGGCCTCGTCGGTGGCCGAGGCGTAGAAGTCCAGCGCGCCTGCAAGGCCTGCCATCGCCTCGGGCCGCGCCGCTTCCTCCAGAAACGGGGCGTGCGTCGACAGGTAAAAGGCGGGGCGATGGGCGCGCAGCCAGTTGGCCAGCGTCGGCACCACGCCAAACTCGGCCCCTTCGACATCCATCTTGACCAGCGAGACGCCGGACAGGTCGCCGGTTTGGGCGAACTGGTCCCAGCCGATGGTCAGCGCCTCGGTGCCATGCGCCCCCGACGCCAGCAGCGAGGTCATCGAATCCCCGGCCTCGCCCCCGAACGAGGCCATGCGCGCCAGCCCGAACCCGTCCGACAGTGCCACGCCAAAGGCCGAGACATTGCGGATGTCGTTCAGCTCCAGGTTCCACAAGAGATGGCGCAGCGCCACCGGATCGGGCTCGAAACACCAGACATGGCGCGCCCGGCGCGCGGCATAAAGCACGGTCGGCCCGATCCAGGCGCCGATATCGACATAGTCGCGATCGGGCGACAGGTGCTGGTCGAGCACGGCAAAGGTTTCAGGCTCCCAGCCGCCGGCCGTGGCCTTGCGCCAGAATTTGGAATGATAGGGGTCGAGCCGGAAGGGCTCGCCATTCAGCGCGCCCGCATAATAACCGCGCGCCCGGTAGGCCATCTTGCGCAATCCGGTGAACATGTGCCCCATACCCCGCTTTTGCCGTCTCGGCCCTTGACCTCTGCCCGCCCGGGAAGCATGTAACCATGGGACCGCAACAGAAATTTCAACAGGGGGCCAAGATGGCTTTTGAACTTCCCGACCTTCCTTATGCACATGATGCGCTGGCTTCCAAGGGCATGAGCGCCGAGACGCTGGAATATCACCACGACCTGCACCACAAGGCCTATGTCGACAACGGCAACAAGCTGATCGCCGGGACCGAGTGGGAATCGAAGTCGATGGAAGAGATCATCACCGGCACCTACAACAAGACCGCCGTGGCGCAGAATGGCATCTTCAACAACATTAGCCAGCTGTGGAACCACAACCAGTTCTGGGAAATGATGGGCCCGGGCGATAGCAAGATGCCGGGCGAACTGGAAAAGGCGATTGCCGAGAGCTTTGGCTCGGTCGACGAGTTCAAATCGCAGTTTTCGGCCGCCGGTGCCGGGCAGTTCGGCTCGGGCTGGTGCTGGCTGGTCAAGAATGCCGACGGTTCGCTGGCCGTGACCAAGACCGAGAACGGTGTGAACCCGCTCTGCTTTGGTCAGACCGCTCTCTTGGGCTGTGACGTGTGGGAGCATTCCTATTACATCGACTTCCGCAACAAGCGCCCGGCCTACCTGACCAACTTCCTCGACAATCTGGTCAACTGGGAAAACGTCGCCTCGCGCATGTAAGCGCCGCAGGCTGGCAGGCTTTCGACCCGGTCCCTGTTTCGGGGGCCGGGTTTTTTCTTTGGCAGAGGAGGGGGCGCTGCCCCCGCCGCCTGAAGGCGACTCCCCCGGAGTATTTTTTGCGAAATGAAGGGGCTGGCCAGGCGGGGTGGCAGAGGGCATTCTGCCGCCGGGAGGACGATCGCATGACAGACATGCCCCAGGAACCGCTGCTGGGCGAGGAACTGAGCGAGGCTGTGTTGACCCTGACCCTGGGCCGGGCGCCCGCGCATCCGCTGTCGCGGGCGATGATCGCGGCGCTGCACGACGCGCTTTCGCGAGCGATGGCCGATGACCGGGTGCATGTGCTGGTGATCCATGGGCCGGGGCGCATCTTCTGCGCCGGGCATGACCTCAAGGAGATTGCGCGCCACCGGGCCGACCCCGACGAGGGCAAGGCCTTTGTCACCGATCTTTTCGCGGCCTGCGCTGCGCTGATGCTGGACCTGGCGCGCTGCCCCAAACCCACAATCGCCATGGTCGAGGGGATTGCCACCGCCGCCGGCCTGCAATTGATGGCCTCCTGCGATCTGGCCTATGCCGGTCCCGCTGCGCGGTTCTGTCTGCCGGGGGTGAAGAATGGCGGCTTCTGTACCACGCCCGCGGTGGCGGTGTCGCGTCTGATCGGGCCGCGCGCAGTCAAGGAAATGGCGATGACCAGCGCCACCTATGGCGCCGACTGGGCACTGGCGGCGGGTCTGATCAACCGCATCCTGCCCGACGAGACACTGGCGGCGCATGTGGGCGCGCTGGCCCGTGACCTGGCCGCGTGCAATCAGGGTCCGCTCAGACGCGGGATCGCGACGCTCGACCGGCATCGGGGCCTGCCGCTTGAGGATGCCTATGCGCTGGCGACCCCGGTGATGATCGAGCATTTCATGGATCCGGGTCGTCGCCATCAGGACTGGACCGAGTGAGCGACAACTCGCGCTTGCCAAGCGGTGCCGCGCGGGGCATCACCGCGCGGTAACGGGCAGGGGTATTGCCGCCCGGCAACGGGTAGGGGCATTCCCGCCCGGCAACGGGCGAGGGCAGGGTATGGACGAGCGCGGGCGCGGTATTCTGGCGATGATCGGGACCTGTCTGGTCTGGGGTCTCTCGCCGCTCTACTACAAGTTGCTCGCGCATGTGCCCCCGCCCGAGGTGCTGTCCCACCGCACGTTCTGGTCCGTCCTGCTGTTCGGTGTCTATCTGGCGATGCAGGGGCGACTGGGAGAGCTGCGCCGCGCCTATGCCGGCCCGCGCCAGACCGCGCTGATCGCGCTGGCGGCGGTGATGATCTCGCTCAACTGGTTCGTCTTTATCCTGTCGATCCAGCTTGGCCATGCTACCGAGGCCTCGATGGGCTATTACATCTTTCCGCTGATCGCGGTGCTGATCGGACGGTTCTGGTTTGCCGAGCGGCTGAGCGGCGGGCAATGGTTGGCGGTGGTGCTGGCGGCGCTGGCGGTTGCCCTGCTGACCTGGGGGCTGGGCGTAGCACCCTGGGTGGCGCTGATCCTGTCATGCAGCTTTGCGCTCTATGGCGCGGTCAAGAAGTTCCTGCCGCTGGGGCCGGTGATCTCGGTCACGGCCGAGATCGTGATCATGATGCCATTGTTCCTGTCGGTGCTGGCCTGGTTTCATCTGCGCGGGCAGGGGGCGTTTGGCGGCGATCTGACCACTTCTCTCCTGTTGATCGGGTCGGGGCCGCTGACGGCGATCCCGCTGATCCTGTTCAGCTATGCCGCGCGCCGGGTGCCGCTGTCGACGGTGGGCGTGCTGCAATATATCAACCCGACCCTGCAATTCATGTGCGCAGTGGTGATCTTTGGCGAGCCCTTCACACGCTGGCACGGCATCGCCTTTGCGTTGATCTGGGGGGCGGTGGCGGTGTTCTCGCTGTCGCTGGTCCGTCAGGACAGGGCGGCGCGCAGGGCCGCCATGGCGGTTTCGGGCCTGTCGACCCAGGTCAGGTAATCCGCAAGCGAGGCATCGGCAAAGCCCTGATCCACCGTGCGGTCGATCAGGCTGCGCAGCGGGTCCCAGTAGCCGTCCACATTCATCACCAGGATCGGTTTGTCATGCAGGCCGAGCTGCCGCCAAGTGAGCGCCTCGAAGAGTTCATCGAGGGATCCGGGGCCGCCGGGAAGGACCACAACCGCGTCAGCGTTCATGATCATCACCTTCTTGCGTTCATGCATGGTCTCGGTCACGACAAAGGTGCTCAGGTCGGTCTTGCCGACCTCGCGGCGCAACAGGTGCACCGGGATCACGCCAAAGGTCTCGCCGCCCGCAGCCTGGGCCGCGCGCGCGACCTCTCCCATCAGGCCCACATCGCCGGCGCCATAGACCAGCCGCCAGCCAGCCTCGGCCAGCAGGGCGCCCATCCGGCGGGCCGCCTCGGCATAGGCGGGCATTGCTCCGGCGCGCGATCCGCAATAGATACAAACGGATTTGACGGTCATGGGCGGCCTTTCCGGGGTCATCGAGAGCAGAGAGATGGGGCTCTGATATCGGGAACGGCGGGGCGGCTCAACCGTGATGGGACGGATCGGGCCAAGTGCCTTGTCCGTGAATGGGGAAGGACGGACATGGCAGGAGAAACCGGAACCGGGGGGCTTGGCGCTTTTGGCTGGGCGGTCGTTGCGGGAGGCGTTCTGGTGGCCGGGGTGGCCGGGCTCTATTTCGGAGGCGTGATCGGCGGCAGGCAGGATCCGGCAGCGCCGGTTCCCGTTGTGGCGAATGTCCCACAAGATTCTGAGAAAAAAGAGGAAAATCCCGCGGTTGCAGCGGTCGAGCCAACGACCGAAACCAAACCCGATCCCGCGCCCGAGGGCGCAGCCGCTCCGGCTTCCGAGCCCGAGGCCACAGCCGAGGCCGCCACGCCGGAACCGGAGGCTGCCGCCGAAGCAGAGAGCGAGGCCGCGCCCGAAGCGCCCGACGCCGCTCCGGTTGAGACAGCGGAACAGCCGGCCGTGCTTGGTGCGCCCGTCCTGGATCAGATCTTTGTCGAGCCCGACGGCACCGCGCTGCTCTCGGGCAGTGCCCCCGCCGGGGCGCGAATCGCGGTGTTGCTGGACGGTGCGGCTCTGCATGATTTCGAGGTGCCCGGCGACGGCAAATTCGCCGAGTTCCTGACGGTGCCGTTCAGCGCCGCCGCTCGCGTTCTGACCCTTCGCGCCGCCCGCGATGGGCAAGAGGCGCTGTCTGGCGACTACATCCTTGCCGCGCTGCCCGAACCGCAGCCGGTCGCGGTTGCCGAGGCAAAGCCCGAACCGCAGCCAGAACCGGTCGATGCGGGGGAGCCGACCGAGATCGCGGAAGCGGCCGCGGAGCCGATCGAGACGACCAAGGCGGCACCCGTGCCGCAGCCGGAACCCGCCCCAGTCGCCTCGGCGGCGCAACCGGAGCCTGAAACCGACGCCGCTCCGGAACCTGTCGAAACCGCCGAAACCGCGCCGGTGGCCGGTGACGCCGAACCCGCGCCCGTCAGCGAGCAGCTGGCCGCTGCGATCCCCGAGGCTGAAACGGCTGCGGATCCCGTTGACGAGGGCGCCGAAGTGGTTGCGAAGGCGACGCCCGAAAGTTCCGCGCCGGCGCCGCAACCTGAACCGGTGGAAACGGCCGAAGTATCGCAGCCCGCGCCCGAACAGCCGGCGTCCAAGCCGGAAGAAAGCACCGGCCCGGTCATCGAGGCGACAGCGCAAGTGGCCGCACCCGAACAGTCGGCACAGGAGGAGATCACCGAAGCTCCGCAACCCGCGGTCACGCCCGAAGCGCCCGCCCGCGTGGCGGTGTTGCGCTCGGATGAGAGCGGGGTGGAACTGGTCCAGCCTGTCGAACAGCCCGAGACCGTGGAACCGCAGCGCGTCGCGCTGGATACGATCGGCTATAACGATGTGGGCAATGTGCGCCTTGCGGGCCGCGCCAATGTCGGCTCGCTGATCCGGGCCTATTTCGACAATCGCGCGGTGGCCGACATGACCGCCGATGCGCTGGGCAAATGGCGCGGCGAGATCGTGGATATCGCGCCCGGCGTCTATACGCTGCGGCTGGACGAGCTGGACGCGCAGGGCGCGGTGCTGAGCCGGCTGGAAACTCCGTTCAAGCGCGAGGCGCCAGAGGTGCTGCGCCCGGCCCAGCCCGAGGCCGACCCCGCCGCGCCCCAGCAGCCGCCGGTGCGCGCGGTCACCGTGCAGAAGGGCGATACGCTCTGGGCCATCTCGCGCGAGCGCTATGGCGATGGCGTGCTCTACGTCAAGGTGTTCGAGGCCAATCGAGACGCCATCCGCGACCCCGACCTGATCTATCCCGGCCAGGTCTTTACCGTGCCCGAGTAAGCGGCAGCCTTGTGCCGCCACGCTCCAGGGGTTACCCCGAACCGACGCTCTGACCGCAACGAGGGTACGTGATGAGACGACTGGCACACACCGCCCCGGCGGATCAGACAGCATCCGCCGAGCGCCGCTCGGGCCTGCGCACCCTGCGCCGGGTGGCGCCCTATCTCTGGCCCAAGGGCGAGGGATGGGTGAAACGCCGGGTACTGGCGGCCATGGCGATGCTGGTGCTGGCTAAGCTGATCGCGGTCTATACCCCCATCCTCTACAAGGGCGCGGTCGATGCGCTGGCGGGAGAGGGCGTGCCGCCCTTGGCGCTGGGCGCGGTCGGGTTGACCGTGGCCTATGGCGTGGCGCGGATGCTGACGGTGGGCTTCCAACAGCTGCGCGATGCGCTGTTTGCCCCGGTCGGGCAGCGGGCGCTCAGGGCGCTGGCGCTGGAGACCTTTCGCCATATCCACCGTCTGTCGATGCGCTATCACATCACCCGCAAGACCGGCGGGCTGAGCCGCATCATCGAGCGCGGGGTCAAGGGGGTCGAGTTCCTCTTGCGCTTCATGCTGTTTTCCATCGGCCCGCTGATCCTGGAACTGGTTCTGGTGGCGGCGATCCTGATGTACCTGTTCGATGTCTGGTATCTGGTCGTGGTGGTGGGGACCATCGCGCTTTATATCTGGTTCACCTTCGCGGTGACCGAATGGCGGGTGAAACTGCGCCGCGAGATGAACGACCAGGATACCGAGGCCAATCAGCGCGCCATCGACAGCCTGCTGAATTTCGAGACGGTCAAGTATTTCGGCGCCGAGGAACGCGAGGCGAACCGCTATGACCAGTCGATGCAGGCCTATGCGCGCGCGGCGCTCAAGACCTCGTATTCATTGGCGTTTCTCAACTTTGGCCAATCTTTGCTGATCACCTGCGGCCTCATCGGGGTCATGGTGCTGGCGGCGCTGGGTGTACAGGCGGGGCAACTGACCGTGGGCGATTTCGTCATGGTCAACGCCTATATGATCCAGATCACCGTTCCGCTCAACTTTCTGGGCACTGTCTATCGTGAGATCCGGCAGGCGCTGGTCGATATGGGCGAGATGTTCGATCTGCTGGAACAGCCCGCCGAGGTCAGCGACAAGCCGGATGCCGCGCCGCTCAAGGTCAGCGGCGGCGAGATCACGTTGACGGATGTGCGCTTCGGCTACGAGGCGGATCGCGAGATCCTCAAGGGCGTGACACTCGACGTACCGGCGGGACAGACCGTGGCCATCGTCGGCGCCACCGGCTCGGGCAAGTCGACCATCGGGCGGCTCTTGTTCCGGTTCTACGATGTGACCGGCGGCGCGCTGAAGATCGACGGGCAGGACATCCGGGATGTTACGCAGACCAGCCTGCATGACGCCATCGGCGTGGTGCCGCAGGATACCGTGCTGTTCAACGACACCATCCGTTACAACATCGCCTATGGCCGCGAGAACGCCACGCAGGCCGATGTCGAGGCGGTGGCGCGCGCGGCCCAGATCCACGATTTCATCGCCTCGCTGCCCGAAGGCTATGACACCAAGGTGGGCGAGCGCGGACTGAAACTGTCGGGTGGCGAGAAGCAGCGGGTGGGCATCGCGCGTACCTTGCTCAAGAACCCCCCGATCCTGCTGCTGGATGAGGCGACCAGCGCGCTGGACACCGAGACCGAGCAGGAGATCAAAGAGGCATTGGCCCTTGCGGGCGAGGGGCGCACGGTGATCACCATCGCCCATCGCCTCAGCACCATTGCCGAGGCCGACAAGATTGTGGTGCTGGAAAAGGGCGAGATCGTCGAGCAGGGTACCCATGATACGCTCTTGTCGCGCGGTGGGCGCTATGCCCAGCTCTGGACGCGCCAGCAGGCGGGCGAGGACGAGGCGGCCTGATACGCGCGCGCCTTGGAACCGTCATTTACCCTTCACAGTCATGCCCTTTTCGCGCGATAGCTGAAACGCGCCCGTGGGTTGCGGGCGCGTTACGAGGATCAACGCGGTGTTGCGGCACCAGTTTCAGAAACTGACCGTCTTATTTGCCCTGGAGATGCTGGCCATCATCTTGGTCTTTCAGGTGTTTTCGTCGGTTGAATGCAGCCTTACCGATAGCGAAACCGCTTGCCGGGCCTTGCGCGGTGCGACCATCCGCATCCTGTGTGTCGGGATTGGTCTGGGTCTGTTCATCTGGTTCCGGCCGCATCTGCGGCGCCGGTTGGTTGCCGCCGCAGACAATCCCGATGCCGAGGCGCGGCGCTGGTGGGCAGTGCATCTGATCGGGTTGGGCCTGATCTTCGTGCCCTGGCTCAGGGCGGATCCGGCCAGTCTGAACGCCGATTTCCAGGCACATCTGGCCACATTGCTGGCGGGGGCGGTCCTGACCGCGATCGGTGCCCTGTTCCTGCTGCTGCCGCGCCGCGACCTGCCGGGCCTGCTGCGCGAGGGTGGCGCCGGGCTGGCGCTGGTGGTGCTGGTGGCACTGCTGATCCCCGATCTGGCCGATGCGCTTGCGCCGCTCTGGTGGGCGTTTCATGGCCTGATCCTGACCACCTTCTACGGGGTGGCGGTGGTGCTGGCGGCGCTGGGTTTTCACGTGGTGCTCAGCCCCGAGACGGCCACCATCGGCACCGAGGGCTTCTTTGTCGAGATGGCTGGTACATGCTCGGGGATCGAGGGTTTTGCCCTGACTGCCGGGTTCTTTGTCATCTATTCGGTGCTGATGCGCGACACGCTGCGGTTGGGTCGTTTCTGGCTGATCGTGTTCCCGCTGGCGCTGCTGGTCAGCTGGGTGTTCAATATTCTACGTATCGCGGCCCTGATCGCGATCGGAGCGCGGCTGTCGCCGGAACTGGCGGTGAACGGATTTCACAGCTTTGCGGGCTGGCTGTTCTTTACCCTCTTGGCGCTGGGCGTGATCTGGGTGGTGCAGGCGCGACCCTCGCTGCACCGGGCTCCGGTCACGAGGCGCGGAACCGGGGCGCGTGAGCCGCTGCGCGAGGACCTGAATGCGGCATTGATCGCGCCCTTCATCGTGTTCATGCTGTCGGGCCTGCTGGTGCAAAGCCTGTGGCAATCCCCCGGCCTGGGGTATCCCCTTCAGGCAGGGTTGATGGCGGCGGCGTTGTGGATGTTTCGCAAACCGCTGCTGGCGCTTGACTGGCGGCTGGACCCGCTGGCCCTGATGGCCGGTCTCGTGGTGGGCGCGGGCTGGATCCTGTTCTTTCGCGGCGATGTCGCGCCCGTGGGGCTGTCAGAACTGACCGGAGCGGCGCTGGCAGGATGGATCCTCTGCCGCATCCTTGGCACGACGCTGTTGGTGCCGATGATCGAAGAGGGGTTTTTCCGTGGCTATCTGCTGCAACTGTTGTCTGGCCCTGCGGCCTGGCAAACGGCCCTGTCAGTCGCTGTGACCAGCCTTGCCTTTGCGTTCCTTCACGGACGCGTGATCGAGGCTGGTCTGGCCGGCCTCGTTTTTGCGGGCGTTGCGCTGCGCCGGGGGCGTCTGGGAGACGCAGTTCTGGCGCATGCGGTCGCCAACGGGCTGGTCGCGCTGACCGCGCTGCTCACCGGTGACTGGACCCTGATCTGACGCGCAGGCTCAGCGGCTTTTACGGCGGTGCATCTCGCGTGCCAGCAACAGCCCCGCTGCCACCGCAGCCAGCGCCAGAGCCCCGGTCGAAGCGTCGATCTCGGGCACCGAGGAACGGGTTCCGCCACCGCCGCCATAGCTCCAGCCACCCCACCACCAGAAGTAGTAGTCAGAGATCTGCGCTGTTGCGGATGTGGCCGTCAGAACCAGGGCCGAGATTGCGGCACTTGTCGTGGTCATAGCCTTGTTGAGCATGGTGCAGCTCCCTTTTTTCCTTGCCGGACAGCATGACCTGTTGCCTTGATCTTTTCAAGGTTTTGCCACACTTCGGATCAACTCTGGAAACGATGGCCGCAGCCCAAGGGCGATTGCGTCCTTTCCATTGTCAATCACAGGCCCGACAGGCCCGATGTGGGCCTGCCGTTGCTGCTTATCCGCGCGACTCGGGCGGGAATGGCGCCGCGCTGGCCAAGGGCTTTATTCGGCGGCCTTCAGCGGCTGATCGGGCACGATCCGAGGTGGTTCGGCCTGCATCGGATCCCAGATGATCTCGGTTGCCTTCAGTCGCTTGGCCGAGCGGCGCAGGATCATATCGCGGGCGATGCGGCTGGATCGTCCCGCGGTGATCCGTGCCAATCCACGTCCGATCATCAGAAGATAAGTCGAGGTCCAAACCCTGAGCGCCAGCAGAGACGGCGTCACCACAAGCGTCAGAATGGTTGCGATGCCCAGGCCGAACACCACCGCCGTGGCCAGCTGTTTCCACCACAGAGCCGTGGGGCTGTCGATCGAATAGCCACCATTGATGAAATCGAGGCTGAGCCCGAACATCATCGGTGTCAGGCCGGCCATGGTGGTGATCGTGGTCAGCAACACAGGCCGGATCCGCGCCTCGGCGGTGCGCACGATGGCCTCGATCCGGGGCATGTAGCGGCTGTATTCCTGATAGGTGTCGATCAGCACGATATTGTTGTTCACAACGATCCCGGCCAGCGCCACGATACCGGTGCCGGTCATGATGACCGAGAAGGGTTGCCCCATCACCATCATGCCGATCAGCACGCCGGTGGTGCTGAGGATCACGGCGAGCAGCACCAGTACCGAGTTGTAGAAGCTGTTGAACTGCGCCAGCAGGATGATGAACATCAGCCCCAGCGCCGCGGCAAAGGCCTTGGACAGGAATTCCTGGCTTTCCTTTTCGTCCTCCTGATCGCCGGTCCATTCCCATTCCACCGCCGGGCCGAAAGGGTCGGATTCCAACCATTGGGTCAGCGTGGCGATGCGCTCGTTGGCATTGATCGGGGCAAAGCGCGCGCTGCCCGCGTCGACGGCATCTTGCGCGGAGGCGGCAGTTTCGAAGCCGGCAATGCTCACGATCTGGAACAGTGCGCCATCGGCAGGGCGGGTCAACACCTCGCCTGTTGGCGTCACACCTTGAGGCAGGGCGCGCAGCACAGCCAGTTCCGCCTGCGGATCATCGGCCGAGACGAGTTTGAACAGGCCCGGCTCCACATCCGCCTTGACGTCGAAATAGCGTTGCTGGTCGACACGGTTGATCTTGGCCAGTTTCTCGACCGGTTTGCGGCTGATGAAGTTCGACAGCGGCACCAGCCCCTCGGGCGTGCGTACCTTGAGCGTGTCGAGCGTGCTCAGCACCCGGTCCTTTTCCGGCAGGCGAACGCGGATCTCGATCTCGTCATCGGCATCGGCTGGGCGGTATTCGCCCAGCAACACGCCGCGCGTGACCAGCTGCACCATGGCGCCGACGGTGGCCACATCGGCCCCGAAGCGGCCCGCCTTGGCCACGTCCACGTCGATCTGCCAGTCGATGCCGGGCAGGGGCAGGTTGTCCTCGATCTTGATCAGGCCCGCCGTCTCATCGAATGTGGCGCGCGCCTGAGCGGTGGTGGCCAGCAGCGTGTTCCAATCGTCACCCTTGATACGCAGATGCACGGGCTTGGCCGAGGCCGGGCCACGGCCCAATGCCTCGATCTCGGCCACCATGCCGGGCAGTTTGGCCAGTTCGTTGCTTAGCTGTTCCAGCACGAAATCGCCGTCATATTCGGCGGCGACCACCTCTTCCTCGAACCCCAGCCAGGCGCTCATGCGGCTGCCCAGCCAGCCCGTCAGCGGGTGGGTTTCGGTGGGGCGGTCCTCCCACGGGATGATCTCGAACTGGATCTGGCCCACCGTGTCGGCGGGCGCCTGGGCGCCGCCGTTGTTCTGATCCAGCCCGCCCTCGCCGGCAAAGGAGAACACGTTGACCACCGCCGGGTGGGCGGCGATCACCTCTTCGGCCTGGCGCACCAGCACATCCTTTTCCGCCAGCGACAGGTTGCCCCGCGCGCGGACATAGGTGGTGGCCTGTTCCGGTTCACTCTCGACAAAGAATTCCACCCCCAGCGAGCGCTCGGGGAAGATCACGAAAACCACCTGATAGACGGCAAAGATCACCGCAAAGATCGAGACGATGGGCATCACCGGATTGCCGGCGATGAACTTGATCACATGGCCAAAGGGCGTGTGCCCGCCAGGGGCGGCGACACGGCGCTGAGGCATCTCGATCCGGGCGGCGCCCAGCGTGACCGAGGCGGCAAAGGCCGACAGGAGGAACAGCACCGCACCGACAAGCGTCCCGCCCGGCGCACCGGGCGGCAGCAGATAGGCGGGGTTCAACAGCTGCATCGCACCCAGGAACATGCCGTAGAGCGCGGGCGGCACCAGGGCCGCGCGCACCACCCAGGGCGTGCGCGCGCGCAGCCATTCGGACATGCGGTTGAACACGCGGCTGATGCGGCCCGACACACCGCCCATGACCGGCAGATAGATCAGTGCCACCACCAGTGAGGCCGAAAGCACGAAGATCAGCGTGACCGGCAGCATCCCCATGAACTCGCCCGGAACTCCCGGCCAGAACAGCATCGGCAGAAAGGCGCAGAGCGTCGTCGCCGTGGACGAGACCACAGGCCAGAACATCCGCTGCGCCGCCTCGACATAGGCATGCATCGGGCCGATGCCGTCCTTGATCCGCTTGTCGGCATATTCCACCACCACGATGGCGCCGTCGACCAGCATCCCCACCGCCAGGATCAGACCGAACATCACGATGTTCGAGATCGACACGCCCATCGCCGCCAGAAAGGCAAAACACAGCAGGAACGAGGTCGGGATGGCAAAGCCCACCAGCAGCGCCGCGCGGCTGCCCAGGCTTGCCAGCACCACGATCATCACCAGCGCGATCGCGGTCAGCACCGAGCCTTCGAGCTGGCTGACCATCGAGCCCACGACCCGGCTCTGGTCGTTCGAGGTACCCATCTGAACGGCGGCCTGCAATTCGGGCGGCCAGGCGGCGCGCGACTTGGCCACGGTCTCCTTTACCTGTTCGACCGTGTCGATCAGGTTGAAACCCTTGCGCTTGACCACTTGCAGCGCGACGGTGTTCTCGCCGTCAAAACGCGCGGTGCCCTTGCGGTCCTCGAAAGTATAGTTGATCTGCGCCAGCTCACCCAGCCGCACCACCCGGTCGCCATTGACCTTGATCGGCAGGTCATAGACATCGCGCGCGGTCTTGAAGGACGAGGGGATCTTGACCGCGAACGAGCCCTGTTCACTCTCGATCTCGCCCGCCGCGATCAGCTGGTTGTTGTTCTGCACCACATTGATCAGTTCCAGCGCGGTAACGTTATAGGCTTCGAGCCGCAGCGGGTCGATGATCACTTCGAGCATCTCGTCGCGGTTGCCCGCGATCCCTGCCTCGAGCACCGCGTCGAGCGATTCCAGGTCGTCCTGCAAATCCTTGGCGATGCGCGCCATGGTGCGTTCGGGGACGGCGCCGGTCAGGTTGACGATGACGATCGGGAACTCGGAAAAGTTGATCTCGGTCAGCGTATATTGCTCGGCCCCGTCTGGGAAACTGGCCTGGGCGGTGTTCATCGCGTCGCGCACATCGGCAGTGATCGCGGTCTTGTCCCATCCGAATTCGAACTCGAGTGCCACGCCTGCATAGTTCTCGGCGGCGGTGGAGGACATCTTCTTCAGCCCGTCCAGATCCGCCAGCTCGTTCTCCATCGGCTTGACCAGCAGGCTTTCGCTGTCCTCGGCGGAAATGCCGGGGAAGCTGACCGACACGAACAGAGCCGGAATCTCAATATCCGGCTCACCCTCCTTGGGCAGGTTCACATAGGCCACCCCGCCGATCATCAGCGAGATCGCGATGAAGGCCAGAACCATCCGCGCCCGGGATGCGGCCCAGTCGACGATACCGGTCATTCAGAAGCCTCCCGCCAGGTCGGTTCCACGGTGACGCCCTCGGTCACGAAATCCTGACCGACCACGATCACATTGGCCTGTTCGGGCAGCCCGGTCACCCAGATGCCGGTCGGCGTGTCGCGGACAAGCTCGATCGGGACAAAGCCCACCTTGTTGCCCTCTTCGACGGTACGCACGCCCAACTCGCCCTCGTTGTTCAGCGTCAGCGCCGATTGCGGCAGCCGGTGCGCCTTGGCCCCGTCGGACGAGATCGCGATGGTTGCTGTCTGGCCGTCGCGGATCAGCAGTTCGGGGTTGGCCACGGTGATCTCGACCTCGAAGGTGCGGGTGGTCTGGTCCGCCGAACGGCTGAGAAAGGTGACCCGGCCCTGCACCTGAAGCCCGGTGGCCAGTTCGGCCCCGGCCAGCGCGCCCACCTGCACCCGGTTCACCTCGGTCTCGGGGATGAAGCCAACCACCTTCATCGGGTCGAGCTGGATGATGGTGGCGCAGAGTGCGCCGGGTTGCAGCAGGCTGCCCAACTCGGCGGTATCGCTTTCCAGCAGGCCCTGGAACGGCGCCTCGATGGTGAGCCGGTCAATCTCGCGCTGGGCAGCGGCCACGGCGGCGGTGGCGGCCTCGATGCTGGCGCGGCTGGTTTCCAGTCCCGCCTCTGCGGCCTTGATCCCGGCCTCGGCTGACCGGACCGCAGCTTCGGTCGATACGCGGCGGGTTTCTGAAGCATACCCGGTCTCGGCTAGTTTCTGCGCGGCGTTGTCGTTGATGCGGGCCTCCTTCAGCCGCGCCTCGGCCTCGTCCAGACGCGCCTCGGCCTCGGGCATCGAGCTTTCGGCCTGTGCCTTGCGCGCGCGCGCCTCGGCCAGGCTGGCGGGACGAGTGCCCGGATCGAGTTCGCACAGCAGATCGCCGGCCTCGACGAAGGCGCCCTTGCGCTTGGGTTCGGAAATTACGGCTCCGGTGGTCTCGGCCCGCACTTCGACCTGCCGGATGGCGCGAGTCTGGCCACGCAGCACCACCGCGCTGTCGATCTCGGTTGCCTGCGAGCGCAACACCACCACGCCCACGGCGGCGGTCTCGGCAATGGCGGCACCGACGGGATCGGAGACGGGCGCGGCGTCCGCCTCGGCCCGGCTGGCGGTTTCCGCCTTGGCAAAGGCCATCAGCGCCTGGCGTTCGAAAACCATCATGTAAAGCGTGACGGTCACGAGGATCGCGGTGAGGAAGGGAACCAGTCGCATGAAGTACCTTTCTTCAATCCAACCCGGTCAAAATACGGGGTCCGGGCTATTTGCGCAGAGACATGGGGTTTCCGTCGCGTCTTGTCCATACTGAACTGTCCAGTTCAGTTCATTTTTCGCCCCATTTTGGCAAATGCGCAAGAAAAATGCAGGTTCGGCACCTCTTGGCTTGCCCGGTGGCGCGCGGTATGAGAGGCCGGAACCGAAAAGGTCAGGATAACAGGGCAGGGGCCAGGAATGAGCGACACCGACAGTTTCATTGACGAGGTCACCGAAGAGGTTCGCCGCGACCGAATGTTCCTGCTGCTCAAGCGCTGGGGCTGGATCGGCGGGCTTGCGGTGCTGGCCATCGTCGGCGGCGCGGCCTGGAACGAATATTCCAAGGCGCAGGCCACCGCCCGCGCCGAGGCGCTGGGCGATGCGGTGATCGCGGCGCTTTCCTCCAACGATGCCGCTTCGCGGGCCGAGGCGCTGGCCGGGATCGAACCCGCCAGCACCGGCGGCGACGCGGTCTTGGCGCTGCTGACGGCGGCGGCCGAATCCGGCAACGGGGACAATGTGGCGGCAGTCACCCGGCTTGACGCGCTGGCGTCGCAGGGGGAACTGCCGCAGATCTATCGCGAGATCGCCGCCTTCAAGGCGCTGCTGTTGCAGGCGGAAACGCTGCCTGTCGCCGACCGCCGGCAGCGGTACGAGGCTTTGGCCCAACCCGGCGCGCCGCTGCGTCTGCTGGCGCAGGAGCAGCTGGCGTTGATCGACATCGCCGAGGGCGAGACCGAGGCCGCGCTGGCCCGGCTGCAATCCATCCGCGAGGACGCCGAGGTCAGCACGGACTTGCAACAGCGCGCAACTCAGTTGATGGTGGCGCTGGGGGCCGACCCCGCACCGCTGCCCACCCGTCAGGGCTGAGCCCCGGGACACGGACAGCGCCGCGCGGCCGCAAAGAGAAAACGAAAGACAGGCGAGTTCGACCATGGTGACCAGCTCTTTCTCCCGGATCGGGGCATCCCTGATGGGCAGCGCGCTGCTGCTGCTCTCGGCCTGTGCCGAACCCGAGGTGATCCTGCCCGGTGAGCGCGAGGATATCCGCCCCGGTGCCACCGACGCGGTGGTCAATCAAGGCCGCGCCATCCGGCTGCCGTCGCAACAGGCCAACAGCACCTGGGCGCAGGCGCCGGGTACCGAGGCGTTCCGCACCGCTCATCCCGCCCTGCGCAGCACGCCGCAACGGATCTGGTCGACCCCGATCGGATCGGGCGATGAAAAGCGTCAGCGCATCACCGCCGATCCGGTGGTGGCGGGTGGGCTGATCTATACGCTCGACAGCGCCGCCCGCGTCTCGGGGGTGACTCCGGGTGGCGGACTGGCCTGGCAAACCAATCTGGTGCCGCCGGGCGAGGACGAAGGACAGGCCACAGGCGGTGGCATGGCCTATGCCGATGGTATTCTCTATGTCTCGTCCGGCTATGGTCTGTTGACCGCACTCGACGCCAAATCTGGCGCGGTGCGCTGGCAGCAAAAGCTGAACGCGACCGGTTCGGGCACGCCCACCATCCGCGACGGGCTGCTCTATCTGGTGGCCGGAGACGATACCGGCTGGGCCATCAATATCAAGGACGGGCGCATCGCCTGGCAGGTTCAGGCCACGCCCAGCGTCGGCAACGTTCTGGGCGCACCCGCACCTGCGATGACCTCGGATCTGGTGATCTTTGCCTTTGGCTCGGGAGACCTGATCGGCAGTTTCCGCAATGGCGGGGTGCGCCGCTGGGCGGCATCGGTCTCGGGTCAACGCAAGGGCCGCGCGGCGGCCCGGATCGGCGATGTGACCGGCAGTCCGGTGATTCAGGGGTCGACCGTTTACGCGGGCAACCATTCGGGCCGCACCGTGGCGTTTCGCGCCGACAATGGCGAGCGGCTGTGGACCGCGACCGAAGGCGCGCTGGGGCCAGTCTGGCCGGCGGGTGACAGCGTGTTCCTGGTCAGCGACCGCAGCCAGATCGTCCGGCTCGACGCCAGCGACGGAAGCGTGATCTGGGCGCAGGACCTGCCCGGTTTCGTCAAGGACAAGCCCAAGAAGCGCGGCGCCAGCTATGCCCATTATGGCCCGGTTCTGGCCGGTGGGCGGGTAATCGTCGCCTCGAATGACGGTTATCTGCGGCTCTACAACCCCGAGGATGGGGCCATGATCAGCCGGGTCGAGGTGCCGGGCGGGGCCACCACCGGGCCGGTGGTGGCGGGCAATACCCTTTATGTCGTGGGGGCCACGGGCCAACTGCACGCTTTCCGTTGACGCTCGGACGCGCTATAGGGCGCGTCTGAGTCTAGAAAAGTAGAGTGCCATGTCTCTGACCCTCGCCATCGTGGGGCGGCCCAATGTGGGCAAATCCACCCTGTTCAACCGTCTGGTCGGCAAACGGCTGGCGCTGGTCGATGACCAGCCGGGCGTGACCCGCGACCTGCGCGAAGGGCAGGCGCGGCTGGGCGACCTGCGCTTTACGGTGATCGACACCGCGGGGCTGGAAAACGCCACCGACGACAGTCTGCAGGGCCGGATGCGGCGGCTGACCGAGCGGGCGGTGGACATGGCCGATATCTGCCTGTTCATGATCGACGCCCGCGCGGGTGTAACCCCCAATGACGAGATTTTCGCCGATATCCTGCGCCGCCGCTCGGCGCATGTGATCCTGGCCGCCAACAAGGCCGAGGGCGCCGCCGCCGATGCCGGGGTGATCGAAGCCTATGGGCTGGGGCTGGGTGAGCCGATCCGGCTTAGCGCCGAACACGGCGAGGGGCTGAACGATCTTTACGCCATACTGATGCCGCTGGCCGACAAGATGGAGAAGGCCGCCGAGGAGCAGGCGCCGGAAACCGATGTCGATCTCGACCCCGAGGACGAAGAGGATGACGCCGAGGGTGCCGTGCAGGAGGCTCCGGTCATCACCGCAGACAAGCCGCTTCAGGTCGCGGTGGTGGGCCGCCCCAATGCGGGTAAGTCGACCCTGATCAACCGCATCCTGGGCGAAGAGCGTCTGCTGACGGGTCCCGAGGCGGGGATTACCCGTGATGCCATCTCGCTCCAGATCGACTGGGACGGCACGCCGATGCGGATTTTCGACACCGCAGGTATGCGCAAAAAGGCCAAGGTGCAGGAAAAGCTGGAAAAGCTCTCGGTCTCGGACGGGCTGCGCGCGGTCAAGTTCGCCGAGGTCGTGGTGGTGCTGCTCGACGCGGCCATCCCCTTTGAACAGCAGGATCTGCGCATCGCCGACCTGGCCGAACGCGAAGGCCGCGCCGTGGTGATCGCAGTCAACAAATGGGATGTCGAAGAGAACAAGCAGGACAAGCTGCGCGATTTGAAGGAAAGCTTTGAACGGCTCTTGCCGCAGCTGCGGGGTGCGCCGCTGGTCACCGTCTCTGCCAAGACCGGGCGTGGGCTCGACCGTCTGCATGACGCGATCCTGCGCGCCCATGCGGTCTGGAACCGCCGCATTCCAACCGCTGCGCTGAATCGCTGGCTGATCGGCATGCTGGAACAGCACCCGCCGCCCGCACCACAGGGCAAGCGGATCAAGCTGCGCTACATGACCCAAGCCAAGACCCGGCCGCCGGGATTCGTGGTGATGTGCAGCCATCCCGACAAGATGCCCGAAAGCTATTCGCGCTATCTGGTCAACGGGTTGCGCGCCGATTTCGACATGCCGGGCACGCCGATCCGCCTTACCCTGCGCGGGCAGGGGGACAAGAACCCCTACAAGGGCCGGCGCAAGAAGAATGCCGGCGCCCTGGCCAAACACCTCAAATCGCGCGGCTAGGCGGCGCGCGTCAGATCAGCCGGCGCGCAATCGTGCCGGATTGCGATGCTTATTGTCGCAGCGGGTGACAATTACCCGCTTGCGGCGCTATCACTATGTACGCAAAGGTTTCTTTGTCGCGGCGCGCTTGTCATTCCTGCGTCGCGCACCCAAGTCGTCTGTTGCAAGAGAACCCGGCCATCCGAGGGAGCGGTGCGGAGATGGATCTGAGAGCATACACACGTCAATACGCGGTGCAGGACAACCGCCTTGCCGCTTTGAGCTATTTCGGGACATTCGCGGTTTATTTCACCGCGCTCTCTCTGGCGATCACCCATGTGGATCGCTGGTATGTGCTGGTGCCCGCCGGGGTGGTCTTTGCCTTTGCGGCTGTGCGGCTTTACGTGCTGCAACATGATTGCGGCCACCACTCCCTGTTCGAGACGCGCACGCAGAACGAACTGGCCGGTCACGTCCTCTCGCCCTTCACATTTGCGCCCTTCGAGGTAATGAAGCAGAACCACAACCTGCATCATGCGGGGGTGGGCAATCTGGAACACCGCGAGACCGGCGAGATCCACACCATGACCCTGCGGGAATGGCGGGGGGCCGACTGGCGCACGCGGCTGGCCTATCGGCTCTATCGCAACCCGTTCATCCTGATCCCGCTGGGGGCGGCGTTCACCTATTTCATCCGCTACCGCTGGCCCAAGAACGCGACCCGGTTCGGGGCGCGCGGGGTGCTGCTGCACAATCTTTCCATTGTCGTCTTTCTGGTCCTGCTCTGGGCGCTGGCGGGCATGACCGGCTTGCTGGTCTGGCTGGGCTTTTCCTTTCTGGGCGGGATGATCGGGGTGTTCCTCGTCTATCTCCAGCATAATTTCGAGGATACCTATTGGGACCGCCGCCCCGATCTGGACCCGCAACTGGCAGCGTTGCAGGGGTCGTCGGCGCTGGATTTCGGCTGGTGGTTCGACATGGCCGTGGCCTGTATCACCCTGCACGACATCCATCATTTCAACGCGCGCATCCCGTCCTATCGGCTGCGGGCCTGCCATTACAACCTGCCGCCCGAATACGCGCCGCGCCGCATAGGCTTTGCCGAGGCGGTGACGGCGCTGAACCTCAAGCTCTGGGATGAGGACGCCCGTTGCCTGGTGCCCTTTCCGAAACGCGCGGGCGCGGTCGAGACGGTAACCGGCTAAACCATGTATTCCGTGTTCCGCAAAAAGGGGCACGGAGGAAAGAAAGATTGTGTATACGAACGCGTAATCTTTGACAAAAGGGAGGCAAAGGAAGTTTGACATGACCCCTGTCAAGAAAATCGAGGGCGTTGGCCCGGCATTGGCAAGAATGCTGGCCGAGAACGGGTTTGACAGTGCCGAGGCGGTTGCCGCCGCCAGCATCGAACGGTTGATGAACCTGCCGCGCATCGGCGCGCTCAGGGCCAAGGCCATTCATGCCGCGGCGCAGGCGCTGGTAGCGGCGCCGCCGTCGAAAACCGCCGCACCGGTTGCCAGCCCCGCACAGGCCCGCAAACCGGCAGGGCGAAACTCTCGCACGCGCCGCCCGGTAGCAGGGCGCGGCGCAACGGCAAAGAAGTCCGACCCTGTCCGGGCCAAACCCGCCGCCACGCCCCCCCCGCAATCGGCACCCGCCAAACCCGCGTCGCCCCGTGACGAGGCAAGCGAGGCCGAGGTCCGGGAGGGCGAGGCAGCGGCCCTGGCCGAACAGGCCGAGGCCGACGCCAAGGCCCGCAAAAAGGCCAAGGCAGCGGCAAAGGCAGAGAAGGCCAAGCAGAAGAAAAAGGATTTCGAAGAGAAAATCCGCAAGGCCGAAGCCAAGGTCAAGAAGAAGTCGGACAAGAAGAAGTCCGGCAAGAAGAAGTCCGGCAAGAAAAAGGACGACAAGGACAAGAAGAAGGCAAAGAAAAAGGCGAAGAAGTAACTTCTTCGCCTCGTTCCGGTCTGGTGTGGTTCCCTGAGATCAGCTCAGGGTGCCGTCCGTGTTCAGCGTCAGCTTGCCGCCCAGATAGGGAGCCAGCGCCTGGGGCAGGGTGACCGAACCGTCCGCGTTCTGGCCGTTCTCCAGCACCGCGATCAGGCAGCGGCCCACCGCCAGGCCCGAGCCGTTCAGCGTATGCACGAATTGCGGCTTGCCACCATCGGCGGGCTTGAACCGCGCATTCATGCGGCGGGCCTGGAAATCACCACAGGTCGAGACCGAGCTGATCTCGCGATAGGTGTTCTGGCCGGGCAGCCAGGCTTCGATGTCATAGGTGCGCCGGGCGCCGAACCCCATGTCGCCGGTGCACAGGACGATGGTGCGATAGGGGATGCCCAATGCCTCGAGAATGCCCTCGGCGCAGCGCAACATGCGTTTCTGCTCTTCATCCGAATGATCGGGATGGGTGACCGAGACCATTTCGACCTTTTCGAACTGGTGCTGGCGCAGCATGCCGCGGGTGTCCTTGCCGGCCGAGCCCGCCTCGGAGCGGAAGCACAGCGAATGGGCGGTATAGCGGCGCGGCAGATAATCCTCGGCAATGGTCGAGCCATTGACGATATTGGTCAGCGATACTTCGGAGGTGGGGATCAGCCACCAGCCCTCGCGGGTCTGATAGCTGTCTTCGCCGAATTTTGGCAACTGGCCGGTGCCATACATCATCTCGGACAGGACCAGCACCGGGCCGTTCACCTCGGTCAACCCGTTCTGTTCGCTGTGGGTGTCGAGCATGAACTGCGCCAGCGCCCGGTGGATACGGGCCACCGCGCCCGAAAGCAGCACGAACCGTGCGCCCGACAGCTTGGCGGCGGTTTCGAAATCCATGCCGTCCTGAACCGAAGCAAGGTCGAAATGTTCCTTGGGCGCGAAATCCATCTGGCGCGGGGTGCCCCAGCGGTGCAGTTCCACATTGTCGGCCTCGTCCGCCCCTTGCGGGACGTCCTCGGCGGGCAGGTTGGGCAGGCCCGCGAGCAGTTCGGTCAACTGGGTGTCCAGCTCCTTGGCCTCGGCCTGCATCGCGGCGATCTCGGCCTTTTTCTCGGCTACCAGCGCGCGCAGGCGCTCGAATTCGGCCTCGTCGCCGCGTGCCTTGGCGGCGCCGACTTCCTTGCTGGCCTTGTTCTGCTCGGCCTGGGCAGTCTCGGCGGCCAGGATCTTGCCCCGGCGTGCTTCGTCCAGGGCCAGGATGTCCGACGACACCGGCGCGCTCCCACGGCGCGAAAGCGCGGCGTCGAAGGCGGCTGGGTTCTCGCGGATGGCGCGGATGTCGTGCATGGGTCTGGTCCTTGGACTGGGTGATTCACTGGCCCGGTTATGCACCATCCGCGCGCCGGGGTGTAGCGCCGCCGCCAGCTTGTGGAAAGAGAAAGGGGCCGGGTGTTGCACCCGGCCCCCGGTTGACCTTGCGGCCCGGCTCAGCTGAAGGCGACGCGGGGTGCCGCGATCTTGTGGCGTGGCGGCTGCATGTGGATTACGCCAGTCAGGAAATCGGCATAATCGCAGGTCAGCTCGGTGCCCGCCGGAATATCGGTCAATGCCACCCCCCAGATTCCGTCCGAGAAATCGAGATTGGGATACATCGAATGGTTCATGAACCGTCCCTCATCGCTTTCCAGGATCAGGTATCCGGGCCGGTTGATATCGGGATAGCTGTAACGCTCCAGAAATTCCTTCACATGCGGTTCGACATTGTCGAGCTTGCTTTCGGGAAAGGTGATGTCGAGCATCTTGTCATGGCGCCATACCTTGTCGCCCCGGGCGATGTCGTCATGGCAGAATACCCCCAGTCCTTCGATTTCGGAGGGGGCGAGATAGCAGCGCACCATCATCATGCGCCTGTTCCTTCTGTAAAGGATGGCCGGGCCGCGTTCCGGTCTGGGATAAGGGGGGCGTACTCCCTGCCTCCCCGCGCGCCGCGGCGCGCGCAACGCAACAAGGCACCGATTCGATGACTGTTGCAACGAATTTCATATCTGCCCTCGAGAAAGGCAGGTAGCCGTTCAGGCCCTGGTCAAAATCATGTCCGTCATCGGTTTGAAACGGGCCCACCAGCCGGCTTCCAAACCATCACCGACGGTCAGGCTTGTTCAGCTTTCGACGCCTCGTGGGCCAGTTTTCCGCTCCATTTTTCAGTCGGAATCTTTGGCACCTCGGGATCCGCTTCATAAGATGGAGTCATGATCTGGACGCCGTTTTCGGTAAATACCTCAAAGATATTACGATGCAGTTCCGACCTGATGCGTGGAATGTTCGAGCCCCGAGTCGTATGGGCGTTGATCTCATAGTTGACTGCGTAATCCGCCAACGCCGTCCAGAGCACAAATGGTTCCGGGCGCATCCTTAGGCCGTCGGTGCGTCGCGCCGCTTCGATCAACATCGCCTCGACCTTTTCCGCAGGTTCCTCGTAGCCGATTCCAACAGTCGTATGCAGAATCACTCCGCTGCTCTCCGAGTGCTTGGTGTAGTTGACGACCTCGGAATTCAGCAGCTGGGCGTTGGGAATCGAGATCAGCTCGTTCTTTGTCGAGCGCAGATGCGTTTCCATCAGCTTTATTTCGACGACATCCCCAAGGTGATCTCCGATCTGAATGCGATCTCCGATCGACGTGGACCGTCGGTAGATCACGAAAAGTCCAGAGATCAGATTGTTCATCACCGAGTTCGATCCAAGCGACAGCATCGCGCCTACGAGAATGGTCAGCCCCTGAAACGCGGCGGATTCGGACCCTGGAATGTAAGGAAACGAAAACACCAACGCGATCAGGATCAAGGCCGCTCTTATGAGGTTGAAAGTGGGAATGACCCAGTGGCGTTCGAAGTTTCCGATTACGAAACTTCCCGCCTCGACCGCTTCGAAGAAGATACGCAGGCCGCGAATGATATACTGGGTGACTGCCGCGATGATCAGAAGCGTGACGAGATTGGGAAGATAGTTAATGAACCCGAGGACGATGTTCAGAACCGGCCTCGTCACATAGGTCAGCAGCAACTGGGCGACATAGCGCGTTTCGGCAAACGACAGCAGAACGAACGAAAGATAGTAGTAAACACCCAGGAAAAAGATCACCAACAGGATAAAGCTGATCCCGAACCGGATCAGTGCGGCGATGGCATCAGCGCGGACATGTGCCTTGGTGGCGGATTCGACTTCGGCCAGGTTTCGGTGAACCAGCTTGGTGACCCGAGTGTTGAGGAAGCGACGTAAAAGGACACCCAGAAAGGTGAAAAGCGCAAAGGCCAGCGTCCAGCCCATGGCATAGATCGCCCCTTCGAGCCTCGCTTCGTCTGATCGCTCGGCCCTGTAGGTCAAGATCGCGTCGTTGATGACCTTGGCTTGAACATCGGTCAACAGTTCTATGTCGATCTTTTCAAGAGAGGCGTCGGCTTGCGTAACAGTCAGGATTTCGACGCCATCGGCATAGATGACATAACCAAAGCGCTCTTTTCTCTTTTCAATGTCGACGGTTGCGGAATCGGATGCCGTGGCGACCTGTACAAGTCGCTCATGAACCCTGAGCGCGCGCCGTTCAGCAGGCAAACCAGTCACGCCGCGCAGCAGGAACAGTTGGGACCCGTCAAGGATCACTGGGGCCTGAAAAATCCCCTGCGAGGATTGAGACGGTGCCGGTGTTTCCTGCGCTGAAACCAAGGATGTGCAGAGGTACTGGATAACAAGTACAGCTATCACCAACAGACGAGACATGGTTGGTTTTCCTCGTTGCTTCTGGTTCGACTATACTCGCATGAGACAACCTGACCAGTGGGCAGTATCGGCAAAAGATCCGCTTTCGCGCTCGACTTGCAAAGCGGCGGTTCTGCGCATAGGTTCCCGGAAATTTCGCGGGGCCGCACCCCGTCACTCAGCACAAAGGAATGTCCCATGGATGGTGGCGCAATCGCCCAGTTTCTCCCGCTTATCCTGATCTTCGCGATCATGTATTTCCTGTTGATCCGGCCGCAGCAGAAGAAGGTCAAGGAACATCAGGCCATGGTCAGCGCCCTGCGTCGCGGCGATCAGGTGATCACCCAGGGCGGGTTGATCGGCAAAGTCGCCAAGGTCAAGGAAGACGGTGAGCTCGAGGTCGAGATCGCCGAAGGCGTCAAGGTGCGCGTGGTCAAGTCGACCATCGCGCAGGTGCTGAACAAGACCGAACCGGCGAAGTAAGCCGAACCCGTCGGAACAAAGGCAGGGTCATGCTGCAAATAGATACCTGGAAACGGGTCCTGATCTGGCTTGTCTGTATTGGCGGGCTGGTTCTGGCCCTGCCGAACGCATTCTATACCCGCGTTGAGCAGAGCAACGATGCCCGCGCCGCGATCGAGCTGCGTGGCGAAACGCCCGAGCTGACGGCGGCGGCGGGCCAGTGGCCCGGCTTCATGCCGTCCTCTCTGGTCAATCTGGGTCTGGACCTGCGCGGCGGTGCGCATCTGTTGGCCGAGGTGCGGGTCTCTGACGTCTATGCCGCCCGGATGGACGCCATGTGGCCGGAAATCCGCAACGCTCTGCGCGACGCGCGGGCAACTGTTGGGACCATCCGCAAGCAGCCGTCGAAACCGGACGAGATCCGGGTCAAGATCAGCCAGCCCGAGGGCATGACCCGCGCGCTGGAACTGGTGCGCGGGCTGGCCCGCCCGATCCAGACCCTGACCGGGGCCGGATCGAACGATATCGAGGTGCGCGGCGAGGGTGACGAGATCGTCGTGACCCTCAGCGAGGCCGAACGCCTTGCCACCGATGACCGCACCGTGCGCCAGGCGCTGGAAATCGTGCGCCGCCGCATCGACGAGGTCGGTACCCGCGAACCCACCATCCAGCGTCAGGGCGCCGACCGCATCCTGATTCAGGTGCCGGGCATCGGCAGCGCCTCGGAACTGAAAGAGATCATCGGCACCACCGCACAGCTGACCTTCAACCCGGTGGTCTCGCGCGGCACCGATGCCAATGCCCGTGTCGGCGTGGGCGAGAAACTGGCGCCGTCGCTGGATCAAGAGGGCGTGTTCTACACCATCGAATCCGCCCCCGTGGTCACCGGCGAGGAACTGGTCGACGCCCAGCCCGCCTTTGACCAGAACGGCCGCCCGGCGGTCAACTTCCGCTTCAACACCTCTGGCGCGCGCAAGTTCGGCGATTACACCCGCGACAATGTCGGCGCGCCCTTTGCCATCACGCTGGATGGCGAGGTGATCAGTGCCCCGGTGATCCAGAGCCACATTCCTGGCGGCTCGGGTATCATCACCGGCAATTTCACAGTCGAGGAAAGCACCAATCTGGCCGTACTCCTGCGCGCCGGCGCCCTGCCTGCGGGGCTGGAATTCCTTGAGGAACGGACCATCGGCCCGGAACTGGGGCAGGACAGCATCGACGCGGGCAAGGTCGCGACCGTGGTCGCATTTGTGGCGGTTCTGGGCTTCATGTTCGCCAGCTATGGCCTGTTCGGCATCTTCGCCAATATTGCGCTGATCATAAACGTGGGTCTTCTGTTTGGCCTGTTGTCGGTGATCGGCGCCACGCTGACCCTGCCGGGTATTGCGGGCATCGTGCTGACGGTCGGCATGGCGGTGGACGCCAATGTGTTGATCTTCGAGCGGATCCGCGAAGAGCTGAAGACCGCCAAGGGCCCGGCGCGGGCCATCGAACTGGGCTATGAAAAGGCGCTGAGCGCCATTCTGGATGCCAACATCACCACCTTCATCACGGCGGTGATCCTGTTCGCCATGGGCTCGGGGCCGGTCCGGGGCTTTGCCATCACGCTGGGGCTGGGCATTCTCACCTCGGTTTTCACCGCGATCTTTGTCACCCGCCTGCTGGTGGTGACCTGGTTCGAACGCCGCCGTCCCAAGACGATCGAGGTCTGACATGCGCCTGAAACTCATTGCCGACGATACGACGTTCGATTTCTTCAAGCGCTGGCGGGTCTGGCTGGGCATCTCGGCCCTGATGGTCGTGATCGGCTTTGCCTCGTTCCTGATCCAGGGCCTGAATTTCGGCATCGACTTTCGCGGTGGCACCACGGTGCGCACCGAAAGCACCCAGGCCGTCGATGTGGGCGCCTATCGCGGCGCGCTCGACCCGCTCGGGCTGGGTGATGTCTCGATCACCGAGGTGTTCGACCCCACCTTTGGCCCTGACGAGAACGTGGCCATGATCCGCATCCAGGCTCAGGACGAGGCCGAGGCGGTGAAGGCCGAAACCATTGCCAAGGTGCAAGAGGCCCTGCGCGGCGTCGCCCCGGACATCAAGTTCGTTTCGGTCGAATCGGTCGGCCCCAAGGTGTCGGGAGAGCTGATTCAGACCGCGATCCTGGCGGTCGGCCTCGCCATCCTGGCGGTGCTAGTCTATATCTGGCTGCGCTTCGAATGGCAGTTCGCCCTGGGCGCCGTGGCCGCGCTGGTGCATGACGTGGTGCTGACCATCGGCATCTTCTCCGAACTTCAGATCCGCTTTGACCTGGCCATCATCGCAGCGCTGCTGACCATCGTCGGCTATTCGTTGAACGATACCGTGGTGGTGTTCGACCGGGTCCGCGAGAACCTGCGCAAGTACAAGCAGAAGGACCTGAAAGAGGTGCTCAACCTCTCGATCAACGAGACGATGAGCCGGACCCTGATGACCTCGATCACCACCCTGCTGGCGCTGATCTCGCTCTACGTGCTGGGCGGCGACGTGATCCGCGGCTTTGTCTTTGCGATGATCTGGGGTATCGTGGTCGGGACCTATTCCTCGATCTTCGTGGCCTCGACCATCCTGTTGTGGCTGGGGGTCAAGCGCGACTGGTCCAAGCCCACCAACACCTCGGGTAATCAGTTCGCCGATATCGACGCCTGAGAACTGGCGCCATTCCCGGTCCCGTCTTGGCGCTAGAGGCGCGGTCGGGATCGGGGCAGGCTGCCCGCAATGGAACCGCTCCTCGCCCTTTCCACTCCTGAAATCGCCCTGCTGATCGGTGCGGCCTTTCTGGCCGGTTGCACCCGCGGTTTTGCGGGTTTCGGTACTGCGCTGATCTATCTGCCGCTTGCGGGGATCGTGCTGGGGCCGGTGGCCGCGATCACCACGTTGGTGCTGACCGATATCGTCGGTCCGCTGCCGATGCTGCCGCGTGCCGCCCGGCATGTGGACAGGGGCGATCTGGCGCGGCTATTGCTCGGGGCGGCGGTGGCCCTGCCTTTGGGGCTCTACATGCTGTTCCTGCTCGAACCGGGCCTGTTCCGCCTGCTGGTCTCGGGCGTGTCGCTGACCATGCTGGCCGGGCTGGTGCTGGGCTGGCGCTATCACGGCGCGCTGCGACCCGGTGCCGTGACCGCCACCGGCGCCGCCTCGGGCTTTCTGGGCGGGGTGGCGGGCCTGCCCGGCCCGCCGGTGATATTTGTCTATATGGCCAGCCCCAAACCGGCGGCGGCGATCCGGGCCAATATCACTTTCTACCTCTTCGGCTATGACTGGATGGTGCTGGCGATGATGGGCCTGGCCGGGCGGCTCGATCCGGCCTGGATCGTCACCGGTCTGGCGCTGATCGTGCCGAATATGCTTGGCACGATGCTGGGCGCGGCGCTATTTGTGCCGGGATACGAGCGCGCCTATCGCCTTGCCGCCTATGGGCTGATCCTGGGCGCGGCGCTGGCGGGGCTGCCATTCTGGACCTTGGGAGAGTGATCATGCGCCTGACCGAAGTGACCTATTCCGGTGCCCGTCCGGTCGATGGCTACGGGCCGGGTTTCTTCCGCATCGGCGGCGAGGTTCATCAGGGCGCGCTGCTGACCGGCCCTGACGGCCCCGCACCCTGGGCAGGCTATCATGACACCGCCCCGCTGCTGGCGCTGGCGGGGCAGGTCGATGTGCTCTTCATCGGCACCGGCGCCGAGGTGGCCCATATCCCGCAGGCCCTGCGCCAAAGCCTCGAACAGGCCGGATTGGGGGTCGAGGCGATGACCTCGCCTGCCGCCTGTCGCACCTATAACGTGCTCCTGGGCGAGGGCCGCCGCATCGCGCTGGCCGCGCTCCCGGTCTGATCCTGCTCTTCATTTCGCCACAAATACTCCGGGGAGCGCGAGGGGCAGCGCCCCTCGCTCCCGCCTGCAAGGCCTCGCATTGCGGGCGATGCGGCAAATCCCGCCTTTTGCCCCCCGCGCCAATGGGATAAGCGAGGAGCATGACACTCACCGTCACCGATCTTGCCATTGCCCGCGGCGGCATTCCCGTGCTCGAGGGGCTGAACTTCGCGCTCGCCCCCGGCCGCGCGCTGATCCTGCGCGGTCCCAACGGCGCGGGCAAGACCACGCTGCTGCGTACTATGGCCGGACTGCAACCGCCGCTGGCGGGACGGATCGAGGGCGCCGAGGATCGGATCGCCTATGCCGGCCATTCCGACGGGTTGAAACCCACACTCAGCGTCACCGAGAACCTGAGGTTCTGGGCTTCCGTCTTTGGCGGGCGCGATATTGCCCCGGCGCTCGATGCCTTTGCGCTGGGCGACCTGGCCGAGCGTCACGCGGGCAACCTGTCGGCGGGGCAAAAGCGGCGGCTGGGTCTGGCGCGGCTTCTGGTGACGGGGCGCCCCGTCTGGATGCTGGACGAGCCCACCGTCTCGCTCGATCGCGACGCGGTGGCGATGTTCGCCGATGCGGTGCGCGCGCATCTGGGGCAGGGCGGGTCGGCCCTGATCGCCACCCATATCGACCTGGGGCTGGATGGCGAGGTGCTGGATGTCGGTCCCTATCGCGCCCGCCCGGCGCCGCTTGACGACCCGGATGGAGATTTCCTGTGATCGCCCTTCTGAAACGCGACCTGGTACTGGCCTTTCGGGCCGGGGGCGGCTTTGGCCTGGGGCTGGCCTTTTTCCTGATCGTCACGGTTCTGGTGCCGTTTTCGGTGGGGCCGCAATCAGCGCTCTTGTCGTCGATCGCGCCAGGGGTGCTGTGGCTGGGCGCGCTTCTGGCCTGCCTGCTGTCGCTTGACCGCCTGTTGGCGCTTGATTGGGAGGACGGCACGCTCGACCTGCTGGCCACCGCGCCGCTGCCGCTGGAATCGGTGGTGACGATGAAGGCGCTGGCCCATTGGCTGACCACCGGTCTGCCGCTGGTGCTGGCCGCGCCGGTGCTGGGGGTGCTTCTGAACCTGCCCACCCCCGGCTTTGTCTGGCTGGTGGTCTCGCTCTTGCTGGGCACGCCGGCGCTGAGCGTGGTGGGCACATTCGGCGCCGCGCTGACCGTGGGGTTGAAGCGCGGCGGGCTGCTGCTGTCGCTCCTGGTGCTGCCGCTTTACGTGCCCACGCTGATCTTTGGCGCCGAGGTGGCGCGGCGTGGGGCCGCAGGGATGGAGGTGGCCACACCGCTTCTGATGCTGGCAGGGATAACCGCCGCCGTGATCGCTTTGTTACCCTTTGCCAGCGCCGCGGTGCTCCGCGTCAATCTGCGTTGACGCAAGTCAATTGAGAACAGTCCCGCTTCGCACTAGATAGGACCCATGACGATATCGACGAGACTCAACGCGCTCTGGGAATATGCCAACCCGCGCAAGTTCCTGGCCCTGACCGAGCGGGTGCTGCCCGCGCTGTGGGTGCTGACCGCGATCACCCTTGTGGGTGGACTGGTCTGGGGCTTCTTCTTCACGCCTGACGATTACAAGCAGGGTTCTACTGTCAAGATCATCTATATCCACGTGCCCTCGGCCTTTCTGGCCACCAGCGTCTGGTTCATGATGTTGGTGACCTCGCTGGTCTGGCTGATCCGGCGCCACCATGTCAGCGCGCTGGCCGCGCGTGCGGCGGCGCCCGTGGGCACGGTCATGACGCTGATCGCGCTGATCACCGGGGCAATCTGGGGCCAGCCGATGTGGGGCACCTGGTGGGAATGGGATCCGCGCCTGACCTCGTTCCTGGTGCTGTTCCTGTTCTACCTCGGTTACATGGCCCTGTGGGAGGCGATCGAGGATGCCGACACCGCCGCCGACCTGACCTCGGTGCTGTGCCTGGTGGGATCGGTCTTTGCGGTGCTCAGCCGCTATGCGGTTTATTTCTGGAACCAGGGGCTGCATCAGGGGGCCTCGGTGCTGCGCGCAGGCGCTGTCAGTGGCACCGATACCGAGGAGAAGGTGAGCAATGTCTACGCCTATCCGCTGCTTCTGTGCCTGCTGGGCTTTGGGCTGTTGTTCGTGACGCTGGTCTTTTACCGCACCGGAACCGAGATCCGGGCCCGCCGGATCAAGGCGCTGATCGCACGGGAAAGGGCAAACGGATGATTCCCGATCTGGGCAAATATGCCGCCACGGTGCTGAGCGCCTATGGCGCCACTCTGGTGCTGTTGATCGGTCTGCTGGTGCTCAGCCTGCGGCGCGGTCGCAAGCTGCGCGCCGAGATGGAAAAGATCGAACAAAGGATTTCGCGCAATGGCTAGGATTTCGCCGCTGATGGTGGCGCCGCCGCTGATTTTCGGCGCCTTCGTTCTGCTGGCAGCCGTCGGCATGTTCCGCGACGATCCCGAGGCCCTGCCCTCGGCGCGCGAGGGGCAACCCGCGCCGCCGCTGGCGCTGACCGCCTTTCCCGCGGCGCCGGGCTTTCACGATGCCACCCTGCGCGACGGTCAGGTGAAACTGGTCAACTACTGGGCCAGCTGGTGCGCGCCTTGTCGGGCCGAACATCCCAGCCTTGAAAAGCTCGCAGGCGAGGGCATCCCGATCTACGGCATCAACTACAAGGACAAGGTGGAAAACGCGCAGGGCTTTCTGGACGAACTGGGCAATCCCTTTGTTGCGCTGGGTCGTGACGAGCAGGGGCGCACCGCCCTTGACTGGGGTGTCTATGGCGTGCCCGAGACCTATGTGATCGCGGGTGACGGCACCATCATGCTGCGCTTTGCCGGGCCGATTACCGAACGGGTGATCGACAGCACCATCCGCCCGGCGCTGGAAAAGGCCGCGGCGAAATAGGGGGCGCTGCCCCCACCGCCCGTTCCGGGCGGCCCCCCGGAGTATTTCAAGCAAAGTGAAGGGGCGCGGGTCGTTCCTGTCAGGGGGCGGTCGCTGGAGCGGCCGGAATGGGACCTCTGGGTGAGAGGCCCTGATTTCATTCCGCCCAAAATACTCCGGAGCGCGAGGCAGCGCCTCGCAAAAGAAAAGGGCGCCGCAAGGCGCCCTCTCATTGGTCGGTTCGCAGACGCTCAGCTGGCCTTGGCCAGGTTGCGCAGCACGTAATGCAGCACGCCGCCGTTCTCGATATATTCGATCTCGGGTGCGGTATCGATCCGGCATTTCAGGGTGATGGTCTTTTCGGACCCGTCGCCATAGGTGATGGTGCAGGGCACCTCTTGCAGCGGCTGGATGGTGTCCAGTCCGCTGATCGCGACGGTTTCATCGCCCTTCAGGCCCAGCGACTTGCGATTGTCGCCGCCGGTGAACTCGAACGGGATGACGCCCATGCCGACCAGGTTCGAGCGGTGGATACGCTCGAAGCTTTCGGCGATGACCGCTTTGACGCCCAGCAGTGCTGTACCCTTGGCTGCCCAGTCGCGCGAAGAGCCGGCGCCATATTGTTCGCCGCCGAACACCACCAGCGGGGTGCCCTGCTCCTGATAGGCCATCGAGGCCTCGTAGATCGAGGTCTGCTGCCCATCGGGTCCTTTGGTATAGCCGCCTTCGACGCCGTCCAGCATCTCGTTCTTGATGCGGATATTGGCGAAAGTGCCGCGCATCATGATCTCGTGGTTGCCACGGCGCGAGCCATAGGAGTTGAACTCGCGCGGGGCCACCTGACGCTCGGTCAGATACTTGCCGGCGGGGGTGGTGGTGGCAAAGGAGCCTGCGGGCGAGATATGGTCGGTGGTGACCATGTCACCCAGGATCGCCAGCACCTTGGCGCCCGAGATGTTCGAGATGGTGCCCGGCTCGGTGCCCATGCCTTGGAAGTAGGGCGGGTTCTGGATATAGGTCGAGGTCGCGGGCCAATCATAGGTTTCCGCATCGGTGGTTTCCACCGCCTGCCATTTCTCGTCACCCTTGAACACGTCGGCATATTTCGACTGGAACGCCTCGCGCGTCACGGTCTGCTCGACCAGCTCGGCCACTTCCTGGGTGGTGGGCCAGATGTCTTTCATATAGACATCGTTGCCGTCCTTGTCGGTGCCGATCGGCTCGGAGGTCAGGTCGATATCCAGCGTGCCGGCCAGCGCATAGACCACCACCAGCGGCGGCGAGGCCAGGTAGTTGGCGCGCACGTCGGGCGAGATGCGCCCTTCGAAGTTGCGGTTGCCTGACAGCACCGAGGTGGCGACCAGATCGCCCTCGGCAATCGCCTCGCTGATTTCCTTCTGGATCGGGCCCGAGTTGCCGATACAGGTGGTGCAGCCATAGCCGACGAGGTTGAAGCCGATCTTGTCCAGATCCTCTTGCAGGCCGGCGGCCTCCAGATAGGCGCTGACCACCTGCGAACCCGGTGCCAGCGAGGTCTTGACCCAGGGCTTGCGGTTCAGGCCCAGTGCGGCGGCCTTGCGCGCCACCAGACCGGCGCCGATCATCACATAGGGGTTCGAGGTGTTGGTGCAGGACGTGATCGAGGCGATCACGACCTTGCCCGATTCCATGGTATAGTCTTCGCCCTTGACCGCGACTTCCTTGCCCATCGGGCGCTTGAAGGTCTCGGCCATCTCGCGGGTGAATGCGGTCTTGGCATCGGTCAGCGCCACATAGTCCTGCGGACGCTTGGGGCCGGAAATGGCGGGCACGATGGTGCCCATGTCCAGGCTCAGCGTGTCGGTATAGACCGGGGCGTAATCGGCATCACGCCAGAAGCCGTTTTCCTTGGCATAGGCTTCGACCAGCGCGATCCGGTCCTCGTCTCGGCCGGTATTGCGCAGATAGCGCAGGGTCTCGCCGTCGATCGGGAAGAAGCCGCAGGTGGCGCCGTATTCCGGCGCCATGTTGGCGATGGTTGCGCGGTCGGCCAACGGCAGACGGTCCAGGCCTTCGCCGTAGAATTCGACGAATTTGCCCACCACGCCCTTGGCACGCAGCATCTCGACGACCTTCAGAACCAGGTCGGTGCCGGTGGTGCCCTCGACCATCTGGCCGGTCAGTTCGAAACCGATCACCTCGGGGATCAGCATCGAGATCGGCTGGCCCAGCATCGCGGCCTCGGCCTCGATCCCGCCAACGCCCCAGCCCAGAACGGCCATGCCGTTGACCATGGTGGTGTGGCTGTCGGTGCCCACCAGCGTATCGGGATAGGCAACCTCGACCCCGTCCTGATCGGTATCGGTCCAGACGGTCTGGGCCAGATATTCCAGGTTCACCTGGTGGCAGATGCCGGTGCCCGGCGGCACCACGCGGAAGTTGTTGAACGCGCCCTGGCCCCATTTCAGGAACTGGTAACGCTCCATGTTGCGCTCGTATTCACGGTCCACGTTCATCTGGAAGGCGCGCGGATTGCCGAATTCGTCGATCATGACCGAGTGGTCGATGACCAGGTCAACCGGGTTGAGCGGGTTGATCTTCTGCGCGTCACCACCCAACGCCTTGATGCCGTCGCGCATCGCGGCCAGGTCGACAACGGCGGGAACGCCGGTGAAATCCTGCATCAGCACGCGGGCCGGGCGATAGGCGATTTCGCGCGGGTTCTGGCCGCCCTTGGCGCCCCATTCGGCAAAGGCCTTGATGTCGTCGACCGACACGGAAAAGCCGCCATCCTCGAACCGCAGCATGTTTTCCAGAACCACCTTCAGCGCGGCGGGCAGTTTCGAGAAATCCCCCAGACCGGCCTCGGTGGCGGCGGGGATCGAGTAATAGGAAATGGATTTGCCATTGACGCTGAGCGTGCGGCGCGTCTTGGCGGTGTCCTGTCCAACCTTGATGGGCATCGTGGCCTCCCTCTCTTGGAGCGTGGAAATGGGATTCGCTGCGGGTTATCTGCATCACGCCCGCCTTGGGTTCAAGCACCAAGACGGGGGGTGCGTCAATTTTTGTATACCATTGCACACATGGGGGCGCAAGATGCGGTATGCAATGGTATACATTTGTTTCCGCAGGTTCAAGAAACCTTGATTGGCGCTGTGATCGGCGGGGCGGTAAAGCTGGATCATCCCCTTGCCCAGCGACGGACCGGACCCGGATGAAAGCCCTGACGCTCTGCCTTGCCCTTGCCGCATCGGCACTGCCCATCGCCGCCCGAGCCGAGGGGCCGGTGGTTGTGGAGCTCTTTACCTCGCAAGGGTGTTCCTCGTGTCCGCCTGCGGATGCGATCATGCATCGGCTGGCGCGCCGGGACGATGTGATCGGACTGGCGCTGCATGTCGATTACTGGGACTATATCGGCTGGGTCGACGAATTTGCCGACCCTGCCCATACCCTGCGCCAACAGGCCTATGCCCGCGCCGGTGGGCGCTCGATGATCTATACCCCGCAGATGATCATCCAGGGGGTCGAGGATGTGGTCGGCGCGCGCGAGGAAGAGGTGCTGGCGCTGATCGAGGCGCACAAGGCACGCCCGGCGCCGGTCGGCATTACCGCGCGCCGCGTGGGCGATGACATCACCGTCACTTTGACCCCGGGCACGGGGACGCCCGGTGGTTCCTATGCGGTGCAACTGGTGCGATATACGCCACTGCGCCATGCCTCGATCAAGCGTGGCGAGCTTGCCGGTCATGACCTGGATTATGCCAACGTGGTCGACAGCTGGCAGGTGGTGGGGCAGTGGGATGGACAGAGCGAGAAACGCCTGAGCGTCACCACCGAGGGCGATTTGCCGGCGGTCGTGCTGGTACAGCAGGCGGGACCTGGGCCGATCCTGGCGGCGGCCCGGGTCGAGTGATCAGCTCAGCGTGTCCTCGGGCCGCTCGCCGAGGTCGAGCCAGGGTTTCCAGCGCCGGTGGATCCAGAACCATTGCCCCATATGCTGGCGCACCATCTTTTCCAGATCATCGTTCAGGAACTGGGTCATGGTGACCGGATCGCTATGGGCGACCGGATCGTGCATCACGATCTCGAAATCCAGCCCGTTGTCCTGCCGTACCGAATAGCAGGGGATCATCACCGCATCATATTTCAGCGCCAGTTCCGCGTTCAGCACCGAGGTCACCGCAGGCTTGCCGAAAAAGCTCAGCTCGGCACCGCCATGGGCATGCAGGTCCGAGACGATGGCGATGATGCCGCCCTGTTTCAGGCTGCGCACCATCTCCATCATGCCGCGCCGGCCTTGTTCGAACATCGGTTTGCCGGTGCGCAGGAAGGCATCGACATAGATTTCGTTGAAATAGGGGTTGGCCATGCGGCGGTAGAGACAGCCGATCGGCTTGCCGCCTCGGGCCTGCAATGCGGCGCGGGTGGCCAGGTAATGGCCGAAATGGGCGGTGATCAGCATCACCGGCTTGCCCTCGGCAATAGCCGCGTCAAAGGCGGCCGCGCCCGGCCCGCTGACCCGTGCCCCCTGTTGCCGACGGGTGAATTCGTCGGGCGAGAAATGTTCCATGATGGCGCGGCCTGCATTATCGGGCACTGCGCGGCACAGGCGCGCGATCTCGGCCTCGGGCAGGTCTGGACAGGTCAGCGCCAGATTGGCGCGAATGCGCTTGCTGAACCCCACCAGCGGGCCAATCGCGCTCATCAGCCGACCCATCGCCGCGATCCGGCGATCGTAGGGCAGAAGCCGCATCCCTCCGATCAGCCCGCGCAGCAGCAGATATTGCGCATAGTAAGAGGCGCGCGCACCTCGGCCGAGTTCGGATTTTTCAACGGGCATCAGGGTCTCTTAGCGGCTGTGCATCTCGCGATGCCAGACATACAGACCCGCCCCGGCGATCACAAGCGCACCGAGGACAGTCCAGATGTCGGGATATTCACCAAAGAAGGCCGTGCTCCAGATTGCGGAGAATCCAAGTCCGCAATAGGCATAGGGCGCGAGCATGGCCGCCTCTCCTTGTGAAAAGGCGCGGATCAGGAAGAGCTGGCCCAGCGTGCCGAAAAGAACGACCAGCGCAATAAGACCCCATGCCGTGGGGCTGGGCGACTGCCAATAGCCGGGAACGATGAGGCTCAGCAACGTGGTGCCGACGAGGCCGGTATAGAAGAGCGAGGTCCAGACGTCCTCGTCCGGGCCGACGCGGCGTGTGAGCAGAGCATAAGTGGAATAGCAGGCGGCGGCACCGAGCGGGAAAAGCGCGGCAGGCTGGAACACGTCCGACCCCGGGCGCAATACGATCAGCGCGCCGGTCAGGGCCACGGCGATGCCCAGCAACCTGCGCGGGCCCAGACGCTCACCCAGAAACAATGCGGCACCCAGCGTGATGAAAACCGGGTTGACCGACATAAGGGCGGTGGCGTCAGTCAGCGGGATCCGGCTGATGCCGAGAAAGAAGAAGGCGGTCGCCCCCATCAGCATCAGCGAACGCAGGAGTTGCAGGCGCGGATAAGCAGTGCGGATGACCTTTCGCAGGCGTGGCAGGACGAGAAGTAGCACCAATAGCATCTGTCCGGCATAGCGTGCCCAGAGCGCTGGAATCACGCCGATCTGCGGCGCCAGCGCCTTGACCGTAGCATCCATGAGCGAAAAGCACAGGATGGCGAGAACCATGAAGCCGATGGCCCGACGCGCCGTTGATGCCATTACGCTTGGGCCCGCGACTGGAGTAGGATGTTGAACATGTGAAGCTGATAGCGCCCAGCTTCGGTTCTGTCCATCAGCCAGCGGCCTGGTGCCGGAATTTTGAAAAAATTTCGGCCCGGAAAGCGACCGCTTTCCGACCCGTTTTCCGTGCCGGAAAACGGCCTGCCGGGATCAAGCGTCACTATCCTCCTCGGGGTCGATGAGCCGTAGGGCGCCTTCGTCCTCCAGGCTACGGATAACACCCACAAGGGTTGTCATCGCCGCCTCGCCCTCGCTGCGCTTGACCTTGCCCTTGTCGCGGATCTCGTCGCGCAGGTTGTCGGACATCCGCGAGGACATGTTGCCGAGCAGGAACTCCGCCACCACGGCCTCGTCCCCCTCGGTAGCGGCGGCGAGGGCCTGGATCAGTTGATCCTGATCGGCCACGCGCACCACGGCGGGCACGTCGCGCGGCGACAGGCGGGCAGGGATGTCGGAGAAGGTGAACAGGACCTTGCGCACCGAAGAGGCAAAGGTTGCATCCTCTTCGTCCAGCGCCGACATCATCTGGTCGCGCGTTGCGGGCGCCGACTGGTTCAGGATATTGCCCACCCGTTTCTCGGGCCGGTCGGCAAAGGCCAGGATCGGCCGCGCATCCAGCTGCGCGGCCAGCGACCAGCCGATCCGATCCACTGCCTCGGGCGTCACCCGGCCGGTCTGCGAGATGGCATAGGTGATGCGCCGCGCCACCGGGCCGGGCAATTGCCCAAGCAGCGCCGCCGCCTTGGCGGTATCAAGTTTCGACAGCAGCACGGCGGCGACCTCGGTGCTTTCGGCCTGGGCGATCTCGGCCAGTTCCTCGGGCGGCAGGGCGCGCAGCCGCTGCCAGGGATCACCCATCTGCCGAACACCGGCCTCGCGCCGCAGACGCGCGGCGGTGGTTGCGGCGATCTTGCCATCCATTGCGCTCAGCGCCCCGGCCAGCCCATGCGGAAAGCTGAGCCCGATCCCGTCGAGCGCCTCGGCAAATTCCTCGGCCACCGCGTCCAGCGTGATCCGGTCGACCAGCCCCATCCGCCCCATCTGCTTGGTCAGCCGGGCCTGCAACTCCTCTGGCAGTTCCTCCAACGGGATTTGCGCGCCTGCATTCAGCAGAAGCCGCACGACCACAGCAGCCTTTTCCAGATTGCTCAATTGCCGGGGCACGCGCCGGGGCGCGTCGGCCAGCGGCTGGCCGCCCATCCTTGTCACCGCCGGAGCGTCGACGAAATCGAACATCTCGGCTTCAAGGGGCATCAACGCATTGTCGTCCTGCATCTGCCTTCGTCATCCGTCATCAGAGTCGCAGGCAGATTAGCGGTCGGGCGGTAAAGAAAGGCTGAACTCAGTAGTTGTAGGTCAAGCCCGTCCGGATGGCCTCGCGCAGCGACACCTCGGCCCAGCTGCCTTCGCCGCCGCGCGCGGTGATCTCACGCCACTGGGCGATGGCCAGATCGGTCTTGCCGGCCTCGACAAACCCTTGCCCCATATAGCTGCGTGCCAGGATATTGTCGGGATTGGTCGCGATCGCCGCCTGATAGTAGAAGGTCGCGCGGTCCAGATCGCCCAGCTTGCGATGGGTGAACCCCCAATAGGTCAGCACGCGGTCGTCGCTCTGGTCGGGCATGGCCGCCAGCACGCCCTGCGCATCGGCGGGACGCCCGGCATAGGCCAGTTCGCGCACGGCCTTATACAGCGTATCGGCATCCAGGCCGGAATTCTTCGGCGCCACGCAGCGCTTTTTCTTCTCGTCCCAGACCTTGACCCCTTTGCATTCCTTGGTGGTCTGGGTTTCCTTGGGCGGGTTGGTCCAGGTGCTGCCACCTGTACTGTCGCCGCCGGCGGCAAAGGCGCCAAGCGGCAGGGTCAGACCCAAGGCAAGAAGGGAAGGCAATCGCATGAGGGGAACTCCGGTATCAGCTTAATGTAAGGGACGCAAAATTTTCTCGGGCGCCGTAATAGACCCCCGGAAAACCGGCCGGATCGGCGCGGGCTCAGCTGTTGATCACCTCGACACAGGTTTGCGAGGCGGCGTCCCACTGCATGCCCGGGGCGCAGGATTGGGTCTGTTCATGGCCACGGCTGGAACAGCCCATCGCCAGCGAAGCCACTGGCAGCAGGGCCAACGCAGTGGCGCAGCATATCGTCCTGAGGGTCATGATCTCTCCTCCCGTTGATACTGGAAAGGAGTGTAGCGCAGAGCCCCACTTGCGCAAAGGGGACTCACGCCGATTTGTCTCTCGTTATGTCCGTTTCGGCGGTCAGTCGCCAAAGACACGGGCAAAGATCGTGTCGACATGCTTGGTGTGATAACCCATGTCGAACTTCTCGTTGATGCCGTCGGTGCCCAGGGCGGCGACAACATCGGCATCGGCCAAGAGCTGCTCGCGGAAATCGACCCGGTCTTCCCAGACCTTGAGGGCATTGCGCTGCACCATGACATAGGCGTCCTCGCGGCTGACACCGGCCTGGGTCAGCGCCAAGAGGACACGCTGGGACATCACCAGACCGGGGAACTTGTTCATGTTTTCCAGCATGTTCTCGGGAAAGATCAGCATCTTGTCGACCACGCCGGCGAGACGATGCAGGGCGAAATCCAGCGTCACGGTGGCGTCGGGGCCGATGCCGCGCTCGACCGAGGAATGCGAGATGTCGCGTTCATGCCAGAGCGCCACGTTCTCCATCGCCGGGATCACAGCCATACGAACCAGTCGCGCCAGACCGGTCAGATTCTCGGTCAGGACCGGGTTCTTCTTGTGCGGCATTGCCGACGAGCCTTTTTGCCCCATCGAGAAGAATTCGGCGCCTTCCAGCACCTCGGTGCGCTGCATGTGGCGGATCTCGATGGCGATATTCTCGATCGAGGACGCAATCACGCCCAGCGTGGCAAAGTACATCGCGTGACGGTCGCGCGGGATGACCTGGGTGCTGATCGGCTCGGGGCGCAGGCCCAGCTTGGCGCAGACATGCTCTTCGACCGCCGGGTCGATATTGGCAAACGTGCCGACCGCGCCCGAGATGGCGCCGGTGGCGACCTCGTCGCGCGCGCCTTGCAGGCGGGCCTTGTTGCGGTCCATCTCGGCATAGAAGCGGGCGAAGGTCAGGCCCATGGTCGTGGGTTCGGCATGGATGCCATGGCTGCGGCCCACGCGCACGGTGTCCTTGTGCTCATAGGCGCGCTTCTTCAGCGCGGCGAGCACCTTGTCGACGCCCTCCAGCAGGATGTCGGCGGCCCGCACCAGCTGTACGTTCAGGCAGGTGTCCAGCACGTCCGAACTGGTCATGCCCTGATGCACGAACCGCGCCTCTTCGCTGCCCACATGTTCGGCCAGATGGGTGAGGAAGGCGATGACGTCATGTTTGGTGACCGCTTCGATCTCGTCGATGCGGGCCACGTCGAATTCCACATCCTTGGCTTTCCACACCGCCTCGGCATTTTCCCGCGGGATCACGCCCAGATCAGCCATCGCGTCACAGGCATGCGCCTCGATCTCGTACCAGATCTTGAACTTGGTCTCGGGCGACCAGATTGCAACCATCTCGGGGCGGGAGTAGCGGGGGATCATTGGCAGCGACACCTTTTTGTGATTGGCAGGACCTGTTGGCGCGGGTCATAGACCCAGCCGCATCGCGGGACAAGGCAGGAGCGGAAATATGAGACGGTTTGCCCTGATTTTGGCGGCTGTGCCCACCTGGGCGATGGCGGATGGGTTCATGCCGCTGGCCGGAGACGAGATCCGCGCGGCGCTGACGGGCAGGGAGCTGGTCTATGAAGGTGGCGCACGCCAGAGTTTTGACGCCTCGGGCGGGACGGTCTATGTGACCGACCGGTCCAGTCAGGGACGCTGGAGCCTTCGCGGCGATCTTTACTGTTCGATCTGGCCGCCCTCGGAACTCTGGGCCTGTTACACGGTGGCCAGCGACGGCGAGAGGGTCCGCTTTGTCGGGCAGGGCGGCGATATTACCGACGGGACCTATGCCGAATGACCCTGCCGCAGGACATTGCAGCATTCGAGGGCGATTGGCTGCTGGATCGCGTCATTGACGACCGTCTGACGGGGCAAAAACTGCGCGCCGAAGGGGCCGCGACGCTGCGCCGCAGCGAGAGCGGGCTGACCTATGACGAGCAGGTAACGCTGTTCATGCCGGGCCAGCCGCCTTTTAAAGGCACCCGACGCTATCTTTGGCGCCCTGGTCCGGGCGGCATCGCCATTCATTTTGAAGATGGCAGGTTTTTCCACCACTTAACGCTGGGTCAAGTGGCGCCAGGAGATCACCATGACTGCCCGCCCGACAGTTATGATGCGGGATATGACTTTGCGCGCTGGCCGCTGTGGCGGGTGCGCTGGACGGTCAAGGGACCGCGCAAGGATTACGAGATGGTGACCGATTTTCGGCGGCGATAGCGTAAACGTCTTGCGGCGCGCGCGCGGACAGGGCATTTCTGTGTGCCAATACCTGTCTGAACTGGGAGACAACCGAATGAGCATGACTGTTCTGGCCGACGCAATCGGCCCGCGCGAAGGCACCGCGCGTCTGGCAAAGCAAGCGGTTCTGGTGGTGCTGGGCATCGCAGCGCTGGCCATCGCCGCCAAGATCAAGGTGCCGATGTGGCCGGTGCCGATCACCATGGGCACCTTTGCCGTGCTGACGCTGGGCACCGCTTATGGCGCGCGGCTGGGTCTGGTGACCATGCTGGGTTATCTGCTTGTGGGCGCGCTGGGCTTTGACGTCTTCGCCACCTCCTCGGCCGAGAAATTCGGGCTGACCTACATGATGGGCGGCACCGGCGGCTATCTGGTGGGCTACCTGATGGCCACCGTGATGCTGGGCGCTCTGGCGGCCCGCGGTTGGGACCGCTCCTTTGGCAAGATGGCGCTGGCGCTGGTGCTGGCCAATGTGCTGATCTACGTGCCGGGCCTGTTGTGGCTGGGCCAGCTCTATGGCTGGGACAAGCCGATCCTGCAGTGGGGTCTGACCCCGTTCCTGGTGGGCGACGCGCTGAAACTGGTGCTGGCCGCCGTGCTGGTCCCTGGCCTGTGGAAACTGGTGGGCAACGCCCGCGGCTGATCCCGCTCGATACCTTTGACAAAGGCCCGGACACATTGTCCGGGCCTTCTTCGTTGCCTTTGCGGGATATGGTAAAGACACTGAAACCATCGCGATCAGGAAAGATGTTTGCCATGCCAAAGAGTTTCGCCCCCTTGCGCGCGCTGGCGTCGGCGCTGGCGGCAAGCCTGCTGCCCTTGCCAGCCATAGCTGACATGCCGCTCACCTATGTTTCTGACGGCAGGGCGTTGTTTCACCTCAGCGCACCGGATTTCTGGCAGGTCCGCAGCGGTGGTCCGCGGGCGCTGACCCCGCCGGGGTCGGACGAGGCGCGGCTGATCAACCGCGTGATCGGGTTCGAGCCTGAGGCCGAACCTGGCGTCTGGGTCGGTTTCATGTCGCCCAACGGGGTGTCGACCTTTGCCCAGGCCGAAGACTACCTGCGCAACATCGGCAAATCGGTGGTCAGCGACCCCGAGTTGCGGGAACAAAGCCGCATCCGCATCGGCGGGTTGCCGGCGGCGCGTTATGTCGGCACCGGGCGACGCGACGGAAATGCCGTCACGTTCACCGCGGTTCTGGTCGATCTGCCCGGCAGCCGCGTGGCGATTTCCCTGGCCGTGGTCGAGATGGGCGCCCGGCCCGAACTGGTCGAGGATATCAATTCAATCTACGCCTCGTTCCGGGCGGCAAACTAGGAGGTTGGCCATGCGCTTTGCAAAACTCACCCTCTCGGCCGGTCTCGTTGTCGCGGTTCTGGGCCTTGCGGGGTGTGATCCGACCGCGACCGGCAGCAATTCGGTCTATTACGACTCGATGCTCTGGAACGACTACTACTACGGCTATCCGCGTCCGCCCCGGCCCGACCGTCCGCGCCCCGAACACCCGATCGCGCGCCCACCGGCAAAACCGGTTCCGCCGATCGCCCGGCCGCCCGTGGCACGACCGCCGATCCACCGGCCGCCCGTGGCCCGCCCGATGCCCGCCCGCCTTTAGTGAGGCGCGTCAGGACCCGGAGGTCAGGCGTGTGACGATGCGTGCCGCGCCTTCGAGGGTGCGGTGAACCGGGCATTTGTCGGCGATCTCCAGCAGCTTGGCCCGTTGCGTTTCACTCAACGAGCCCTCAAGCGTGATAACCCGGGTGAAGGCGTCGATCTTGCCGCTGGCACCGGTGTCGGCGTCCTGGGCATGCACCTTGTCATGGCAGACATCGACATTGATCCCGGTCAGGGGCCACTCCTTGCGCTGCGCATACATGCGGATGGTCATCGAGGTACAGGCGCCAAGGCCCGCCGAGACGAAACCATAGGGCGACATGCCCCGATTGGTGCCGCCATAGGACAGCGGTTCGTCCGCCTGGGTGTGGTGATCGGGACCGGACTGTACATCCTGCAGGAATCCGCTCGCGGAGACTTCGGTGACGCGTACCACGCCCTCGGGGGCGCCAGGCGGTGGCGCCGGCGGCGACAGGTTCACATAGCGACCGACCCAGGCCGCAATGACATCGGCGGCATATTCGGCATCCTGCGCGCGGCTGATCAGGTGATCGGCATCGTCCAGCGTGACAAAGCTCTTGGGATGTTTCGCAGTCATGAAGATCCGGGCGGCATTGTCTATGCTCACCGTCTCGTCGCGCGGTGCGTGCAGCACCAGAAGCGCCGCCCGCAGCTCGGCAATGGCCGGTTGCAGCGCGCTCTCCGCGATATCCTCGACAAACTGCCGTCCGATCCGGAACGGCCGCCCGCCCAGACAGACCTCGGCCGCGCCCTCGGCCCGGATGCGGGGCAGGGCGGCTTCGAAATGATGCGCCACATGGCCCGGATCGGCGGGCGCGCCAATGGTCACCACGGCGCGGACCGAGGCGATGCGCGCGCGGGCACGCAGCACGGCCGCCCCGCCCAGCGAATGCCCGATCAGCAGCGCTGGCGCCATGTCGCGCCCGGCCAGATAGGTGGCGGCGGCCACCAGATCATCGACATTCGAGGTGAATGTCGTGTTGGCAAACTCGCCCTCTGAATGGCCCAGACCGGTAAAGTCGAAGCGCAGCACCGCGATCCCCATCGCCGCCAGCCGCGCCGCGATCCGGCGGGCGGCGGGAATGTCCTTGGAACAGGTAAAGCAATGGGCAAACAGCGCCGTGGCCAGCACCGGCCCCTCCGGCAGGTCCAGCCGGGCGGCCAGTTGACTGCCGTCATGACCGGCAAAGGTGATCCGTTCGGTGGGCATGGGGTCACTCCTGATGGGTTTCCCCCAGAGTGGTCAGGACAGGCTAAGGCTACAACCCTCATGTCAAACGCCTCACGCGGAGGTGACGCGCCGACATGGGCTTCTTCTGTTCTGAAATACCTCGGGGAGCGCGAGGGGCAGCGCCCCTCGCATCGGTCGCCGTGCCGTAGGCGCGGCGAAATCCCTTGTCAGTCCGCGCCCATGAGGGCGGGATCGAACGGATAGGTGGTCAGGTTCTCATACCCGTCCTCGGTGATCAGAACCTGATCTTCCAGCTTGATCGAGAAATCGCTGCCCACCTCGCCGACACAGGCCTCGACACACAGGACCATGCCCGGCTCCAGCGGATAGTCATAGGCACCCGCCACAGCCTTGTCGGGATAGGAGACCAGCGGCCACTCGTCACACAGGCCCACCCCATGCATCAGGCAGCCGTATTTCTGCGCCTGATATCTGTCGTCCAGCCGGTGGCAATTGGCGGTCAGCTCGGGGATCATCACCCCGGGTTTCAGCATTTCCATGTTGGTCATGATATGCTCATGCGCGTGCCGCATGGCATAGATCATGTCGGGGCGCGGCGCGCGATCGCCGATCCACCACGTGCGGCTGATGTCGATGCAGATGCCGTAGGATCCGATCAGATCGGTATCAAAGGCGATGATCTCGTTTTTCTGCGTGATGCGCGGGCCGCATTCCTGGAACCAGGGGTTGGTACGCTGGCCCGAGGCCAGCAGCCGGGTCTCGATCCACTCGCCACCACGCCGGATGTTTTCGGCATGCAGCACCGCCCAGATATCATCCTCAGTGGTCTTGCCGTCACCGACATTGGCGCGCGCGAACCGCTCCATCTCGGCGATGGCGCTTTCACAGGCGTGATGGGCGCAGCGCATGGCGCGGATCTCGTCGGGCCCCTTGATGGCGCGGGTCTTTTCGGTGACCTCCTCGCCCTCCATGATCTCGAACCCCTGCGCCTCGAGCGCGCGCAGCCCGTGCAGCATGATCTTGTCGACCGCCAGTCGTTTGTTGCCACCGGAATGCTCCTCGATCAGCACCCGCACCTCGTTGCTGAACACATCCGCCGCCACATCCACCTTGTCGCCGCGGTCGAAATAGAACAGGTCCGCGCCCGAGCGCTGCTCGCGCACCAGCGGGTTGAACGTGCTGAGGAAAGGCGAGTTCTTGTAGTCCCAGATCACCATGTAGCCATCGGCGCAGAGCAGCACCGCGCGGAACGGGTTGTGGGTGTTCCACAGCTGCATGTTGGTCGAGTCGGTCGCATAGCGGATGTTGAGCGGGTCGAACATCAACAGGCCGCCATAGCCCCGCTCGACAATGGCGCGGGTCAGGCGTTTCCAGCGATGTTCGCGCATCCGGGTCAGGTCGGGCAGATCCAGCCCGGCTTGTTCCCATTCGGCAAAGGCTAGCTGGGTCGGCCCGATCTCGATCCGGTCGTTGTCATTGGGACTGCCGTCACCCAGCGTGGCGCCCCGACTGGGGTCGATCTTGCGGGTATCGCGGTAATGCTGGGTCATCGGGGCCTCCCTTGTCATGCTGATCCCAACTGTGACCGGGGCCAAGGGGGCGAGTCGCATCCTTTCGCGACGGGTGTTCGTGTCGTTTTTGGCCTGTTTCCGTCGTCTCGGCGATGCTAGGCCGGGCACATGACCGAGATCCTGCAAACCCACCTGCCATATGACATCCACAGCCCCCGGCCATTGCCGGGCATCGCGCCGCTGCAAATGGAGGACTGGTTACACCGGGACGAGGCCTTTGCCGGGCAGATGGCCCGGCGCGCGGCATTGCTGGCCGAGAGGCCGGGCGCGGTGCTGGCGCTGGACGAGGGGGCCCGACCGGCGGCGGTCGAATTGCTCGACCTGGTGCAGGGGCTGGCCTATCCCGGCTCGGGCAATCGGGTCACCCGGCCCGATGGCGCAACTGTCCCGGTTGATCGTGCCGATCCTCTGCGCAGCCTGGGCCAGCTGGTGCAAGAGGATTTCTGCATCCTCGAAAAGCGCGGCGACGAACATGTGCTGACAGGGGCTGTCCTGTGCTTTCCCGCCAGCTGGACCCTGGCCGAGAAGTTCTTGAACCCGTTGATCGCCATCCACGAGCCTGTGGGCAGCTATGACGCGGGGATCGCGCGGCGGGTGCAGCGGCTGTTCGACGGGGTGCAGGTGGGGCGGCCACTGTGGCGGTTCAACGCGCTCTGGTATGCAGATGCCGAGCTGCACCAGCCGCGCAGCATCCATGACCGCCGCAGCGCGCCGGTACCGGCGGATGCGGGGTATCTGCGCAGCGAGCGGCAATGCATCCTGCGCTTGCCGGAAACGCGCGCGGTGGTCTTTTCGATCCATACCTATGTGCTGGCACGCCGCGACGTACCGGCGGTGCCCGCCTGAGAGGACAAAGCCCCGCCGCTTGGGCGGGGCATGTCGTCGTCGGGAAGTGTTCAGACCGGCAGCAGCGACAGCACGCTGGCCATGACGCCCGAGCTTTGCATGAACACCAGCGCCGCGGTCAGCGAAAGGACCTGCGTGTTCAGGCGGAAATCCTCGCCTCGGATCAGGTTGACAGCGGCAAGCGAGGCCGCGACCGGCGCCGAGACGAAGGCCAGACAGCCGGTCATGCCCCAGCTGGCGAGCCGCCGGATATCGGTCTGTGCCCGTTCCTCGGGGCTGAGCCCGTCCAGCTCGTCGGGTCGCGGATCGCTGCGGAAGGCCAGCGCCAGCGCCTCTTGGTCGGTGAGCGCGACCAGCCCGGTTTCGCCCTGATGGGCGTATTGCCCCATGATCCGATCATAGCGACTTGCCAGGTCCGGCGCGGTGTCGTCGATCGGTGCGAACCGTTCACCCTGATGATACAGGATTTGCTGGCGGCCGCGCACCCGGCGGGGCGAGACATTGGAAAACGCGCCCAGGAACTGGTCTATCGTCAGACGGACATCGGGGTCGAGCCACTCGATCAGTTCGCTGGTATAGAGATCCACCATCCGGTAGAGCATCACCACCAACATCAGCTCGGTCACGTCGCGGTCGTCGGTCTGCTCGGAAACCGGCGTGACCGAAATCACCAGACGGTTGCGGACCTGCTCCTTGCTCTCGTGCAGGCGGCGGTTCAAGCCCGCCACCGCATCGACCCGACGGGCGCGAGAGCCATCCTCGACCGCGGATTCCATCGACAATCTGACCATGTACTGACTGGACAGAATGCGCGCTTCATGCGCGCTCAACAGCGACTGCCGTTCGACCGCATGGCCGTAATCTTCTAGCGTGGCGGTTACGATCCGGCTGAACCGGTCCATCGCGCCATCCTCGTTACCCAGGAACACCAGTCCACCGTGATACGTGCCTGTTTGTGCCACAGCGACTTCCTCCATTGCAAGTTGTGCCAAGGATCAATCTAGTGGCGTATGGTGGAAAAAATGGGGCCGAAAAAGCATCATCACGGGGCAATTCGACAAATTTTCCGCCATTGATCAGCGCCCGGAAACTAAGAATACCCCTAAAAAATCACTAAAAATGGCGACTTTCTGTCCGTCCGATGGCATCGCGGTGACGCGATGCAACTTCTAGCTGTCGATTCGCCGGGCCATGATCGCAATTGCCTGCTGATAGACCGAGGCGGCATTCCACTGTTTTATCACGGCAAAGTTCGGCTCTCCCGGCTGGTAGCCCTGACCGGGGCGCCACCCCTTCTGTCGCAGGAAGTTCGCTGTCGAGGCGAGTGCGTCGGTCATGTCATAGAAATCGATCCGCCCGTCGCCGGTGGCATCCACCCCATATGCCAGCGCATTGCCCGGCAGAAACTGGGTATGGCCCAACTCTCCATGCTTTGCGCCTTTGGTCGCGCCGTTGATGGCGCGGCGGTCCACCAGTTCCAGCGCCGCCAGCGCATGCGGGATAAAGAAATCGGACCGGCGGCAATCATAGGCCAGCGTGGTAATGGCCGAGACGACCGCGCTGTCGCCCATGAAGGAGCCAAAGGCGGTCTCCATCCCGTGCAGTGCGATCAGGATGCCGGCGGGCACGCCATATTGCCGTTCCAGCGCGGCGTAGAATTCGGGATTGCGCGCCTTGCGCTTGCGGCCCTGGGCGACAATCGTATCGGCGCCGCGCACCTGCATGAACTTCTCGAGCGAGTATTTGAAGCTTTTCTGATTTCGGTCGGCAGCGATGGTGCGGGTGGCGTAGCGGGCCTGGGCCAGCGCCTCGAGCCCGCGCTTGCCGACACCCTGGCGGCGCGCAATCTGTGCAAACTCCGACTTCCAGGCCTCGAACCCGGCGCCGGTGTTACCACAGTTCAGGGCAGCGCCTGCCGAGGGGAGCTGCGACAGCAGCAAAGTCAAAAGGATCGGGCGGATATTGGGAACCATGATATCGCTCTGCATAGGGTCAAGGCACGGTCGGTGCGAGAAGGAACATCGCTTTCAGCGCAGCACCCGGTTCTACACCGGGCAGGGTCTCACGGAAAACACGGTCGATGGTGCCGTCGGCATACATCTCGGACAGCAGCGTATCGACCAGAAGCCGGAAATCGCTGTCGCCGCGGGGCAGGGCCAGCGCCTGTTTCTCGATCGTCAGGATCTCGTCCAGAAGCTGGAATTTCTCGCCCATATTGCCGGAGACGTAGTTGTAGATCAGGATGGACTGATCGGCGAAATAGGCGTCAAGCGCACCGTCGTTCAGCGCCTTGAACCCGGCATTGTGATTGGCGAAGCGCTCGAACCGGGCCTCGAGTCCGGCGGCCTCGAAAGAGTTCAGCACGGCTTGTTCGGTCGTTGTGTCGGCACGAAAGCCTATGGTCTTGCCCGCCAGATCAGACAGGTGGGCACCTTCACCGCGGCGGGTAATGACGGACGTGCCGTCGACGTAGATCGGGATCGAGAAATCGACTGACTTCTGGCGCTCCAGTGTCACCGTGGCGGCGCCACAGAGCATGTCGATATCACCCTTGGCAAGCCGTTCGAAACGGTCCGATGCAGAGACCGGGACAAAGCCGGCTTTCAATTCTCCCAGATCAAGCCTGTTGGCCATGGCCTGTGCCAGCCGACCGCACAACTGGGGCGCATAGCCCGCAGGCCTGCCCTCGGCATCAGCAAAGGAGAGAGGAGCCGCGTCGATGCGGAAACCGATATTGATCTGTCCGGTGTCGCGAATGCGTTCGATCGTCTGGGCGGCAACGGCGCCGGTCGTCAGGGCGAGAGCCAAGGTCAAAGCAAGAAGCCGCATGAAATAGTCCTTTGCCAGCAATGTGAAGCCAGACTAGCCGGGCAGGGCTTTGGCTCAAAGGGGAATATGGGCCCTATTCGGGTCAAAAGGCTCGGCTGAACTCTGCGTTGCCTCGCCACGCCATTGGGTGGGCTTGGGGTAGGGGCCGCTCATATCGCACGGATCAGCGGCACTTGAGCGACATCACCTACGATTTCCGCTCCAATCCGGAAGACATGGTATAGGTGGCTGCAACTGCGGCGACCTGGACTGACACGGAGCTTTGCGCATAGAGGGTGTTCGCCTGTTTGGTTGGCCATCCACGACCAAAGGCACCTTCTTGTGCCCGACTGCAATTTTGGTTTTCATTGAACCGTCTCTTGGTTCGGAGACCTGAGTTTCTCACTTTGTTCTGAACCTGGCTGACCAGAGCCGAAGGTGTCGGCGGCGCTAAGCTGCGGCAACCGGGCGTCCGGCAATTGGTGGGACTGAGAGGATGCTCAATTGCTCGTTCTTCCAACAAAGGCTTTGTTGTATGATTTGGTATCGAAGGAACCGAGGAATGGGGGGCAGATGCCGGTATTCATGGTAGAGCGCGATCTCAAGGGGATCGCTATGGAAGACCTGGCAGGGGCGCAGAAGGCCGCGATTTCGAAGGCGGCGGAAATGCGCGCCGCGGGAACCGAAATCCGATACATCCGGTCGACGTTTGCGCCACAGGACGGACGTTGCATGTGTCTTTTCGAGGCAGAGACAGCCGACGACGTGCGCGCCCTGAACGACCAGGCGGGCTTGCCCTATAGCGGTATCGTTACGGCGATGGATCTGACACCATAGTCTTTGACGATTGGCCTTGAAGACGTTCATTTGATCTCCTGACCAAGGGCCCAAGGTTGAATTCAGACACGGAACCGAAAGTCGATGTGCCAACGTTTCAAGCCATGCGGGAACGTGAGGCGGCATCGCGTGACATTCTTCAGGTCATTACCCGCTCTCGCGAAGACAGCCTCCCGGTATTCGATGTGATCCTGGCCCATGCGCGCCGGTTGTGTGACAGCCTGCACGCGGGGTTTTTTCTTTTGTCGGATGACGGGCAGGAACTGCAACTGGCCGCCTATCAGGGCGAAGACGAATGGCTGGTTGCATTGCATTTCCAGAAACCGCCCCGATTGGACGACGTCGGCAATCCGCTGGTGCGTGCAGCAGTATCGAGAACGGTTGTTCATATTCCCGATACCGAGAATGTCGACACAAACCAGGAGACCGGCGCGGCAAGAAGTCTGTTGCACGTTCCCTTGCTGGCCCGTGATCGGTGTCACGGCGTTCTGAGCCTTGCCGGACGCGTTCCCGAGGCTTTTTCAGGCGCCGATATCGAACTCATCCAGCTGTTTGCCGACCACGCAATGATCGCCGTCGAGAATGTCCGGCAGTTTTGTGCGCTGAAGGAGAAGACCGAAGAGGTGGAGACGCTCAACCAATCGCTGCAAGATCGGGTCGACACGCAAGTTGCCGAGATCGAACGCATGGGGCGGCTCAAGCGGTTCCTGCCGCCGGCGGTGGCCAATACCATCGTCTCCTCTGGATCGGACAGGATGTTATCCAGCCACCGCGCCCTACTGGGGGTGCTGTTTTGCGACATTCGCGGATTTACCGCCTTTTGCGAAACCGCCGAACCCGAAGAGACCATCGAGGTTCTACAGACCTATCACGAGGAGATGGGCAAGCTGATCAATGCCCATGGGGCGGGCGTCGATCACAGGATGGGGGATGGCATCATGGTTTTGTTCAATGATCCTATACCCTGCGATAACCCGGCTGGCCAAGCCGTGCGGTTGGCCATTGCGATGCACGAACGGATGGCGGACCTTGGCCGGCAGTGGAAGCGGCTGGGGTACCGTTTGGGATTTGGTGTCGGCGTATCACTGGGGTATGCCACTGTCGGAATGGTGGGATCCGAAGGGCGGTTTGATTACACCGCGTCCGGGACGGCAATAAACCTCGGTTCCAGGCTGTGCGACGAAGCCGAAGACGGCGAGATCCTTCTGAGTCCGAGAGCGGCTATCGCGGTCGAAGATGAATTCAGGGTGGTTTCACGTGGTACCCTGCATCTGAAAGGAATACGGGAGCCGATCGAGGTTTTCAGGCTGGAAGACAGTCCGGAAGCTCCTCAGTTGCTTTGAGTGCTTGACGATTGAGCAATTGCCGCTTCCAGCCCTGAGTTCGCTGGACGATCAACCAACCAAAGAAAGAGGGCGCCCAGAAGGACGCCCCCGATCTGAGATACTGACTGCGATCAGCAGCTGTAGTACATGCCGAATTCCACCGGGTGCGGGGTGTGCTCGTACTTGTGGACCTCTTCCATCTTCAGCTCGATATAGCCTTCGATCTGGTCCTTGGTGAACACGTCGCCCTGCAGCAGGAAGTCGTGATCGGCGGCCAGGCATTCCAGCGCCTCACGCAGCGAGCCGCAGACGGTGGGGATGTCGGCCAGTTCCTCGGCGGGCAGGTCGTAGAGGTTCTTGTCCATCGCCTCGCCCGGATCGATCTTGTTCTTGATGCCGTCGAGACCGGCCATCAGCAGGGCGGCAAAGCACAGGTAGGGGTTTGCCGACGGATCGGGGAAGCGGGCCTCGACGCGCTTGGCCTTGGGGCTTTCGGTCCACGGAATACGGACGCAGCCCGAGCGGTTGCGGGCCGAATAGGCGCGCAGAACGGGGGCCTCGAAACCGGGGATCAGGCGCTTGTAGCTGTTGGTGCCCGGGTTGGTGAAGGCGTTCAGCGTCTTGGCGTGCTTGAGGATGCCGCCGATGAAATACAACGCTTCCTGGCTCAGATCGGCATATTTGTCACCGGCAAACAGCGGCTTGCCGTCTTTCCAGATCGACATGTTCACGTGCATGCCCGAGCCGTTGTCGCCATAGATCGGCTTCGGCATGAAGGTGGCCGACTTGCCATAGGCGTGGGCGACGTTGTGGATCACGTATTTGTACTTCTGGATCTCGTCGGCCTGCTTGGTCAGCGTGCCGAAGATCAGGCCCAGTTCGTGCTGGCACGAGGCCACTTCGTGGTGGTGCTTGTCCACCTTCATGCCCATGCGCTTCATGGTCGAGAGCATCTCAGACCGCAGGTCCTGCGCCTCGTCGGTCGGGTTGACCGGGAAATAGCCGCCCTTCAGACCGGGGCGGTGACCCATGTTGCCGGTCTCGAACTCGGCATCGGTGTTCCAGGACGCGTCGGTTGCGTCGACCTCGTAGGAGACCTTGTTGATGGTGTTCGAATAGCGCACGTCGTCGAAAAGGAAGAATTCGGCCTCGGGGCCCATATAGGCCACATCGCCGATGCCCGATGCCTTCAGATAGGCCTCGGCCTTGACGGCGGTGCCGCGCGGGTCGCGGTCATAGGCCTCGCCGGTGTCGGGCTCGACAACCGAGCAGTGAATGCAGATGGTCTTTTCCGCGTAGAACGGATCGACATAGGCGCTCTCGGTGTCGGGCATCAGTTTCATGTCCGAAGCTTCGATCGATTTCCAGCCGGCAATCGACGAGCCGTCGAACATGAAGCCTTCTTCCAGAAAGTCCTCGTCGACCAGATCGGCGATGATCGTCACGTGCTGAAGCTTGCCGCGCGGGTCGGTGAAGCGGATGTCGACATATTCGGCACCCTCGTCCTTGATCAGCTGAAGAACTGCGTCCTTGCTCATACTCTCTTGTCCTCTGCTAGAGTGTGTTCGGGTCAAAGCGCGTCCGAACCGGTCTCGCCGGTACGGATGCGGATGGCTTGTTCGATGGTCGAAACAAAAATCTTGCCGTCGCCGATTTTGTCGGTCTTGGCGGCGCTCACGATGGCCTCGATTGCGGCGTCGACCTGGTCGTCGTCCAGCACCACTTCGAGTTTCACCTTGGGCAGGAAGTCGACCACATATTCCGCACCGCGATAGAGCTCGGTATGGCCTTTCTGACGGCCAAAGCCCTTGACCTCGACCACGCTGAGGCCCTGGACGCCGATATCCTGCAGCGCCTCTTTGACCTCGTCCAGCTTGAACGGTTTGATGATCGCTTCGATCTTCTTCATCGCGGTGCTCCTTGCAAGCTTGTCAGCCCGCGTCAGATCACGTCTAAGCTAGAGGCTCAACGCGAATGCGAAACCGGCCGGGCCGCGCTGCGGCAATTTTGGGCGACAGGTGAAAATTTGTGCAAAATGCACAAGAATTGTGCAGAAGTGAATCGGTGAAGGGGCAGGGCATGACCGAACTGCTGACCGCGGCGCAGATGCGGGCCATTGAACAGGCGGCAATCGCCTCGGGCGAGGTGACCGGGCTGGAGTTAATGGAGCGCGCCGGGCGCGGCGTAGTCGAGGCGATTTTCGAGGAATGGCCCGAACTGGCGGAAGAGCGGGGGCCAGCCCCCGCACCCCCGGGATATTTGCAGCAAGAGGAAGAGGCATGGCGGGCTGTGGTCCTCTGCGGGCCCGGCAACAATGGCGGCGACGGCTTTGTGGTGGCGCGGCTGTTGCACGAGCGCGGTTGGGAGGTGGAGGTGTTTCTCTACGGCGATCCTGAGAAGCTGCCGCCGGATGCGCGGGTTAATTATGAGCGGTGGGGGGGGCTGGGGAAGGTTAAGGCTTCTGCGAAGTTTGAGCCAGAAAACTGGAACTGGCAAACCGGAGAGGTCGGAGAGGTTGATCTCATAGTAGATGCGGTTTTTGGCACTGGGTTGGTTCGCCCGCTCGGCAGCGAGATGGGGCTGCATGAGAAGATCGGTGTGCTCAAAACTCAGGTGGTCAACGCACGTCGCGTGGCGATTGATCTTCCTTCTGGATTATGTGCCGACAGCGGAAAGCCTCTCATTGATACCCAGGAACAGATAGGGCGTGGTAAGCTGGAATTTGAACTGTCTGTGAGCTTTCATCGCGAGAAAGTCGGGCATCGAATTTCAGATGGACCGGCTTTTTGCGGAAAAACAGTGGTGAAAAGCATCGGCTTGGATGACTTGCCATCCAGTCGCGCTGCCACAAGGGAGCTTGCCAGCGAAATTGTGCGCCTGGCGCAACCAAGGCTGTCAGACAAGGCGGCGGTGTCCCACAAGTACACTCACGGCCATGCCCTGATCCTCTCCGGTGGGTCCGGCAAGACCGGCGCGGCGCGGTTGGCAGCGCGCGGCGCGCTCCGGATCGGGGCGGGTCTGGTGACGCTGGGGGTGCCAACCAGCGCGCAGCAGGAGGTTGCCTGCCAGATCACCGCGCTGATGCTGGCGCGGGTCGAGAATGTCGAAGGGTTTGCGGCGGTGTTGGAGGATACCCGCCTCAACGCGCTCTGCTTGGGGCCCGGTATGGGCGTCGAGCGGGCGCGTGATCTGGTGCCGGTGGCGCTGGCTGCACGGCGCGCCACTGTGCTGGATGCGGATGCGCTGACGGCTTTTGCCGACGACCCGGCCGCGTTGTTTGCCAAGTTGCATGAGGCTTGCGTCCTCACCCCGCATGGCGGCGAGTTTGCGCGGCTGTTCCCGGATATCGCGAAGAGGCTCCGCGAGGAGCCGAAAAGCGGCCCGGCCTATTCCAAGGTCGATGCCACCCGCGAGGCCGCCAAGCGCGCGGGCTGTGTGGTGCTGTTCAAAGGTCCCGATACGGTGATCGCGGCACCGGATGGGCGCTGTTCGGTGAACTCGGCCCATTACGAGCGCTCGGCGCCATGGCTGGCGACCGCCGGATCGGGCGATGTGCTGGCGGGTTTCATCACCGGGCTGCTGGCCCGCAGGTATGACCCGATGCGGGCGGCCGAGGCCGCCGCCTGGTTGCATGTGGAATGCGCGCTGGAATTCGGCCCCGGCCTGATCGCCGAGGACCTGCCGGAACAATTGCCGGCAGTATTCCGTAAACTGGGCGTCTAAGCGGCGAGGCGGCCCGCGGCGGGCAGGCATTGGCCCGCCACTTCCAGCCCGCCGGCATAGAGCACATGGGCGGCGTCGAAATGCAGCTGGAACAACGGCATCTCACGCGGACCCAGGTCGCGGATGAACTCTCCATCCACCAGCGCATCGGCCCGTACCATGGCTTGAGATGTCCCGAACAGGGCCTGCGCCCGCCAGTCACGGATCAGCACCGGTTGGCCAGCGGGCAGGATCAGGTCGCAGTCCGGGCGCGTGTCGCCAAGCGATCCGGCGGCAAAGCGGATCGCGCGCACGGTCTGGCATGCGTGGGTTAGATGACGCAGCGGAACAAAGCCCCGGTCGCGGGTAATGATCCGGTCACCGGGGGACAGGAATTCCACCGGCATTTCGCCATCCTGTGTCAGCAGGACGGTGCCGGCCAGGAATCCGGCCTCGGGCGCGGGTGCGATATCGGGATTGAAATGCGAGCCTCTGCCCGCGGCACGGACTGCCGCTTTTGCGTTCATGATGGATCACCTTGGTCTGCTCGTTATTTTTGCTGGTCAGAATATGGCAAAACCGTGAACTTGTCGCGGCGATTTGCTGCCGATTTTAGATAAATCCCGGAAAGCGTGCCTTTGCGGCATCGTGACGGAAGCATTCAGATTGCCTCTCGCGCTCGGCTGAAAGCTTTGCTATTCAGCGCGTCACGGTGCCGCTGCGGCGGATCGTGACTGCGGGTGTGGCGGAATTGGTAGACGCACCAGATTTAGGTTCTGGCGCCGCAAGGCGTGGGGGTTCAAGTCCCTTCACCCGCACCACCTTCTCTTTTTCAGAAATGATGTCGCGCCCATCGCCGTCTGGCGATTGCACCCCTGGATTTCATGGGTTTTCGAGTGTCGCGCCAAGCGGGGGCGTGCCATGCAGGGGCTGCATGGCCACGAGGAGTTTTTTGCTTTGCGCGTGATTTCGCCGCTGGGGCGTTCCGCGATAAGCGCTTGTGGTTACACCGGATCATCACAGAACGTCACGATTCCGTGTTGCGAAAATATCAGTCTCGGTGCGCGTGTCGGCGGGTTCTCTGGAAGTGGGAGCCCCTTTTTTCCATTTGAAGAGGGATAATGAGCAACCTCCTCAACGGAGACACGATATGACGAGACAGATCAAAACAGCGACTGGTGCGGCGCTGCTGGCCGCGATCACCGCGGTTCCGGCCGCGGCAGAACTGAAATGGGATAATGCCTCTGGTGGATATGTTCAGATCTACGGGCAGGTCTCGCCCGCCTGGCAGTCGGTCGATGACGGGGTGCAGAGCAAGGATACCTTTGTCGACAACGCCCATTCCAACACCCGCGTCGGCCTGTGGGTGGTGCAGCCCATGTATCAGGGCACGTTCAAGTTCAATCTGGAAACCGCGCTTGGCCTGCGTTCGTCGGGTGGGGTGAGCCAGACCAACACACCCAAGGGGGCAGATTGGGACCGGACCGACCTGCGCAAGATCGACTTTTCCTATGCCAGCGAGAGCTGGGGTACGATCTATGTGGGACAGGGGTCGATGGCAAGCGACGGCGTCGCGGACATCACGCTGAACAACAACGGCATGACCACCTATAACGGCATCGGCGATTTTGCCGGGAGTTTCCAGTTCCGCACCGCTGCCGGGGCGCTGTCGGGCGTCACCATCGGGTCGGTCAATCCCAGCCTGGATGGCGGGCGCCAGGGACGCGTGCGGTACGACACGCCCAGTTTTAATGGCTTCACTGTTTCGGTCGCGGCCGGTACCGACGTGCTGACCCCGGGCAACAGCGACAAGTATTACGACATCGCGCTGAAATATGCGGGCGAGTTCGACGGTACAAAGGTCAAGGGCGGCATCGGATTTTCCCGTCGTGACAGCGGTGGCGTCGACCGCGACGACACGTTCGGCTCGGTCGCTGTCAAGTTCCGCTCGGGTCTGAACTTTGCCGTGGCTGGCGGCAGCCGCGAGAACAGCGGTGACTATACCTATGTTCTGGCCGGGTACGAGACGCGGTTCCTTTCGGTCGGCATGACCTCGTTTGCGATCGATTACTACAACGGGAACGATTTCGGGCTGGCCGGCCGCGAGTCGAAGTCCTTGGGGTTGGGCATCAACCAGAATTTCGACAGCATCAACACCCAAGTCTATCTGGGCTACCGCAATCACGAACTGTCCGATCCAGGTACTGCCTATCAGGATGTGGACGCGTTCCTGTTCGGCGCTCGCTGGAAATTCTGATCCGGTGTCGATGGGTTTGCGCCCGCCCGTCCCCGTCAAGGGGCGGGCGGGCGTCACTCTTGCGTGAGATGGGTGCAAAAACGCACATCGCATTTGCAGAAAGCTGGCATGTCGCAGGGCGCTTTTTTGAATTTCACGTGCTGTTCGCATTCGCGTTACTTTCTTATCTATATGTAATAAAATAGTTTTTTCTTTTTCTCGAGTCGCGCCGCGTAGCAGCGATGCAACGCGCGGGCCACGGGCCGGGGCGCGCATATGGAACCGTCACCCCTCCCCACCACATCAGAGGGCACGCAACCGCGTTTCATCCATCTGATGGGAAAGAAGATGATCACCACACTCAGAACCACTTCGGCTCTGGCCCTGGCGGCGGCGGCTCTGGCCGCGCCGGCATCGGCCCAGCTGCTTTATGAAAACCAGTCCGGCGGTTCGATCCGGCTGTATGGCCAGTTCAACCCGGCCCTGATCTCGGTCGATGACGGCCAGCAGACCGAAACCCAGATCCGCGACAACGACCTGTCGCGCAGCCGTCTGGGTCTGCGCCTGACGCAGCCCTTTGGCGACAACACCTTTCGGTTCCGGTTCGAGACCGGGTTGGGCCTGCCCAACTCGACTGAGACCAACCAGCTGGGCGATAATTTCAGCGGCTGGACCCGGGACGACCTGCGCCATATCGATTTCTCGCTCGAAGGTGACTGGGGCAAGGTCTCGCTGGGTCAGGGCAGCATGGCGGCCGATGGCATCGCCGAATCCGACCTGTCCTATGTGGGCGTGGCGCTGTATTCCTACCTTGCCGATGCCAACGCGGCCTTCCTGTTCCGCGATACGGCCGGGGTTCTGTCCGGTCCGGCGGTGGGCGATACGCTCGACACGTTCGACGGCTCGCGCCGCGGCCGTATCCGCTATGACAGTCCCGAGATCGCCGGGTTCACCTTCTCGGCCGCGTATGGCGAGAACGTCCTGAACACCGCCGACCAGTCGGATTACTACGACGCAGCGGTGCGTTATTCGGGCGAGTTCGCCGGTGGCGTGCAGCTGGATGCGGGCCTGGCCTATCAGGTGCGCGACAACAATGGCGTTGATCGTTCCGATGTGGTGGGTTCGGCCTCGGTCCTGCTTCAGAACGGGCTCAGCTTCACCTTTGCGGGCGGCACCCGCGACAACGACGCCGCAGGCGCCAGCGATCCCGATTACCTGTATTTCAAGGTCGCCTATGACGCCGACTGGTTCTCGTTCGGCAAGACCGGCGTCGGCGTGCACTATTATGACGGGTCGGACTTCAATGTCGCTGGCTCAGAGACCAAGGGCTGGGGCGTGGGTATCGCGCAGCGGGTCGAGGCCTATAACACCGACGTCTATTTCACCTATCAGGACTATGAATATGACGACGCGGCCAACAGCTATCAGGACCTCAGCACCATCGTGCTGGGCGCGCGCTGGCGCTTCTGATCGGTTCGTGACCGTCTGACATCGACACGCCCCGGCTGGCCCGGGGCGTGTTTTTTGTCTCATACCCCCAATTGAAGGGCCCGTGCGGCACTACCCCCTTGCACCGGCCTCTCGGGACAAATAGAAGGCCACAAATTGTGCATGGCGCGCGCCTCGGTGCGTGCGCCCAGAATCCTATGGGGACTACCATATGCAGGTTACCGAGACGCTGAACGAAGGTCTGAAACGCGGCTACAACATCGTTGTGAGCGCGGCTGAGCTGGACGCCAAGGTCAACGAAAAGCTGGTCGAGGCGCAGCCCGAGATCGAGATGAAGGGCTTTCGCAAGGGCAAGGTGCCCATGGCGCTGCTGAAAAAGCAGTTCGGCCAGCGTCTGCTGGGCGAGGCGATGCAGGAAACCATCGACGGCGCCATGAACAAGCATTTCGAGGACAGCGGTGACCGCCCCGCGCTCCAGCCCGAGGTCAAGATGACCAACGAGGACTGGAAAGAGGGCGACGACGTGCATGTCGAGATGTCCTATGAGGCGCTGCCCGCGATCCCCGAGATCGACATGAGCGACATCGCGCTGGAGAAACTGGTGGTCAAGGCAGACGACGCCGCCATCGAAGAGGCGCTGGGCAACCTGGCCGAGACCGCGCAGGATTTCAAAGCGCGCCGCAAGGGTTCCAAGGCCAAGGACGGCGACCAGGTCGTGATGGATTTCGTCGGCAAGGTCGACGGCGAGGCGTTTGAAGGCGGCTCGGCCGAGGATTACCCGCTGGTTCTGGGCTCCAACAGCTTCATCCCCGGCTTCGAAGAGCAGCTGGTGGGCGTGAAGGCCGAAGAGGAAAAAGACGTCACCGTCACCTTCCCCGAGGAGTACGGCGCCGAGCATCTGGCCGGCAAGGAAGCCGTATTCACCTGCACCATCAAAGAGGTGAAGGAACCGGTTGCTGCCGAGATTAACGACGAACTGGCCAAGAAATTCGGCGCCGAGGATCTGGCGGCGCTGAAGGCCCAGATTGCCGAGCGTCTGGAAGCCGAATATGCCGGTGCTTCGCGCGCGGTGATGAAGCGTGGCCTGCTGGACGCGCTGGACGTCAAGGTCTCGTTCGATCTGCCGCCGAGCCTGGTTGACGCCGAGGCCAAGCAGATCGCGCATCAGCTGTGGCACGAGGAAAACCCCGAGGTTCACGACCACAACCACGGTGAGATCGAAGCGACCGAAGAGCACACCAAACTGGCCGAGCGTCGCGTGCGCCTGGGACTGCTGCTGGCCGAACTGGGTCAGAAGGCCGAGGTCGAGGTGACCGATGCCGAGATGACCCAGGCGATCCTGGGCCAGGCCCGCCAGTATCCGGGGCAGGAGCGCCAGTTCTTTGAATTCGTGCAGAAGAACCCGCAGATGCAGCAGCAGCTGCGCGCGCCGATCTTCGAGGACAAGGTGGTCGACCACATTGTGGCCCAGGCCAAAGTGACCGAGAAAGAGATCAGCAAGGAAGATCTGCAAAAGGCCCTGGAAGAGCTGGACGCGGAATAAACCGCATCCTCCCGGCTCGAAAAATCAAAAAGCCGCCCGAGATTTCGGGCGGCCTTTTTTTGTCGCGCATATGGTTGGTGTTCGGAGTGGCTCAGGCTTCGCGCGCGACCAGCTTCGGCGTGTCCAGCAGCCCCTGCTTGCGACGCGGGTCAAGCGAGCCTGCCAGCGCTTCAATCAGGCTCTGTACGGCCTTCAGCTCCTCCTCGCCCACGGCGGCCTGGATCTGCTCCTTCAGATAGCGTTCCAGCGGAGTGGCGGTGGCCGCGTCCTCGTCGTCCCTGGCATGGGCACGGTTGTACAGGGCCAGTGCTTCGTCATCGCTCAGAAACACGTCATGGGCGATCCCCGCGAACTGGCGAACGCGTTCGACGCGCTCTTCCCCGGTATCAAGAAGGGCGGCCAGCGCCGGTACCTTGCCCATCGGAACGGTCTTGCCGACATAGTCGTATGGCGCGTTGTCCGACCGCTTGAGCACCCGGTCCATCACCGGGTCGATGACGGTGACAATGTCGCTGATCCCGGCGCGGCGGGCATATTCCAGAGAGCCGATCATCAGTTCGCAGGTGGCATATGAGACCGAGTTGCGGTCCTTGCCTCGGTTCAGGCGCTGAGTGTCGACACAGAAACGGGTCGATTCCCACATTGTCGAACTGCGGATCGGCGGCTCGCCACACAGGATGTCGGAAAACACATCCGCCAGCATGTGCGGGCCGGTGGTCTGAAGCGCCCTGACCGCCGCCACCACATTTCCGTCGTCGTCAAGCCCGACGACATAGGCGGGATCAAGGTGATCGAAACGGTCGATCTCCTTGCCATCCTCGATCGTTACATCCCATCCCAGACGATCACCAAACACTCGGGCACGCAACCGAAACATGTCATCCAGAACTCCATCGAAAAGATGCTTGTTCAAAGCGTCGATCACGATGATCATTTGTTTCCCCCTACGAGTGGATTTCGGTGAACCAATCGTTACCCAAGTTGGGGCTCAGGACTATTGGGGGTTTCCCGTAGAGGCGGAAAAAAAGGTACTGGATGGTTCAGCCGGGGTAGATCAGACCCAGCCCAACGGCCCGCCCGACAGCCTGTGCGGTCGTTAAGGCGCAGAGTTTCTCGCGGGACGAGCGCAGATGCACCTCGACGGTGCGGTGCGAGATCGAAAGAATGTCACCGATATCCTGTTGCGATTTGCCAGCAGCCACCCATTGCAGGATCTCGACCTCGCGCGTCGAGAGCGACGGGTGATAGAGGATGCGGCCCAGCATGTCCGAACTCATCACCGTGTCGTGCATGTGCACGGCCAGCGATTGCAGATCACCTATCACGTGGCGCACCAGCTTGTGCCATTCCTCGGTCGAGCATTCGCGGGTGACGCTGAGCAGGCCTACATCGCCATAGGGGCCACGAACCGGTATTGTCAGACCCTGATCGCCGATACCGAAGTCATGGGCATCACGAAAGACACGGCGAAAATCGTTGCTTCGCTCAAGGCGGCTCCAGTCGACGGGGGCGATGCTGCGCTGGCTCATGTGCAGCGTCGGGTCGATCATGTGAAAGCCCTGCTCCTGATAATGGAGCTTCCACTCGTCACTATAGGTGACATAGCCGTGGATCGCACCTGCAGCCGGGTTCAACCCGGCATAGGCGGCGTGGTCCATCTCGAGCTTTTCGCGCACTTGTAGAAGGAAGTCCGAATAGACGGCTTCCGACTTGGGCAGAGTTCCGAGATCGACAATATCCATACACTGCACCTGTTCAGTCTGAACAGGGCGGACGATATTCTATCCGGGGACCTTCTCCTCGGACGCTTGGGTATCAACCGCCATCGTTCTGACAAAGGCAAGAACAGCACGCTTTTGCGCCGGAGGCAAGCTGCTATAGATCTCGACCATTTCGACAGAGTCGCGATCCTTGAGGAACATCAGCCGGTCGACGGGCGCATCGCTGCCGTCGATCACGCCGGAATCCGGTGCCTGAATGCCCTCGAAGAAATGACTGATATGTACATCGAGCACTTCGGCAATCGACCAAAGCCGCGATGCGCTGACCCTGTTCGCACCGGATTCGTATTTCTGAACTTGCTGAAACCGCACACCGATCGCGCGACCAAGCTCGGCCTGGCTGAGGCCAAGCGCCGAACGTCTGGCGCGGATGCGGCGCCCTACTACGGTATCGACTGTATCCATACCTTCACCTGTTGCGTTCATACTTTTTACGAGTGCCAATATTCCGGTTCCGGCAGGTATTGCACCGGCAAGCTTGGATCGCACTCGCCCCTTTCACGGCGAGATTGCCCGAACGCGAGCATGGATGCAACGGTTTTCATGTTATAGTTGCGGTGACGTTGAGGCGGTTTTTCGAAGTGTCCGGTTCTACTAATAATTTGGTATCAACAGCTTGGCCGCGCCGAAAATTGATCAGCTTCCAGTGTTTGCATTTGTCCACGACCGGTTGGAACTGTCTGGAAGCGAAGGGATTTGTTGGCCTTCAGGTATCGAGACGCCCAACGGTGCGGGCCGGAGAGCTATCCTTGCGCCACTCGGTCCGGATTGCAAAATTCGAAAACTGTTGACGTGGCGTCAAGAGGCTGGGCGCAGTCCGGTCTCTACCAGCATGCCGCGCCGCTTTGCCTCGTAGTAATAGCCCGAAGCATAGAAGCGGATCGCCCGGTCCTGGTCACCGTCGGCCAAAAGCCAGGCGCCGCGCAGGTATTTGCCGGCATATTTCAGGTTGGTATCGGCATCCAGCAACCCATCGGGGGCGCCGCGATACCCCATGGTGCGGGCGGTGGCGGGCAGGATCTGAAGCAACCCGTAATAGGGCCGGTTTACCGCCCAGGGCCGGTGGGTGCTTTCGCGGATCGCCAGCTTGTGTACCAGGTTGCGCGGAAGTTCATAGTGATCGGCCCAGCGGTTGATCGAGGCACGCAGCTCGGGCGTCTCGTTGGGAAAGAGAGGCGGGTTGAAGGCCGCTGCCGGTTCCGGTTCGCGCCCGCAGGCGGCAATGGGAAGGGCGAGGCCGGTCAGCAAGAGGGCGCGGCGGGTCAGCGGCATCGAGGGCTCCTTGGTCGCGTCAGTCCCCGAGGCAAATACCCGCTCGGGGGCGGTCTGCGAAGAGAGAATTCGACCGGCCCTGCCCATATGGGCGGATTACAGCCAGTGCCGTGGCGTCGGCCTAGAAAAAAGGCCGCGCGGATGGCGCGGCCTTTCGATCTTGTTCCTGTCCCTTGCGGGCTGTCCGTCAGGCGGTTTCGTCGCTGGAGACGGGGGCCTGATCGTCGTCGTCCGAGGCGGCGCTGCCGATATCGTCGAAAAGTTCGGCGATCTCGAATTCAGCGGCGGCCTCTTCCTCGGCGGCCAGTTCCTGGATCGACTTGCCCGATGCCTGCAGCTCGGCCTCTTCGGGCGAGCGGGCAACGTTCAGGTTGATCGCGACTTCGACCTCGGGGTGCAGACGGACGGTGACGCTGTGCAGACCCAGTTCCTTGATCGGAGCGATCAGGGCGATCTGTTTCTTGTCGACCGAGAAGCCTGCCTCGGTGGCGGCGTCTGCGGCGTCACGCGGGGTGACCGAGCCATAGAGCGCGCCGGCATCCGATGCCGAGCGAATCACGATGAACTGCTGACCGTCGAGCTTTTCGGCCAGGGCCTCGGCTTCCTGCTTGGTCTCCAGGTTACGCGCTTCGAGCTGGGCTTTCTGCGCTTCGAACTGGGCGATATTCGCATCCGATGCGACCAGCGCCTTGCTCTGAGGCAGCAGGAAGTTGCGAGCGTAGCCCGGCTTGACGTCGACGACGTCGCCCATCTGGCCCAGCTTCGCCACGCGTTCGAGAAGGATAACTTGCATGTGCCTATCTCCTTACTTCACGGCGTAGGGCAGCAGGGCGAGAAAGCGCGCGCGCTTGATGGCACGGGCCAGTTCGCGCTGCTTCTTGGCCGAGACGGCGGTGATGCGCGAGGGCACGATCTTGCCGCGTTCGCTGATATAGCGCTGCAGCAGCTTGGTGTCCTTGTAGTCGATCTTGGGTGCGTTGTCGCCCGAGAAGGGGCACACCTTGCGACGGCGGAAAAACGGTTTAGCGGCCATTACTTGATGTCCTTTCCTAATGCGGGGCTCAGCGACGTTCGCGACGGCTGTCGCGCTCGTCGCGCTTCTGCATCTGGACCGAGGGTCCTTCGGCGTGCTCGTCGACCTTGATGGTCAGAACGCGCATCACGTCGTCATGCAGGCGCATCAGGCGTTCCATTTCCTGCACGGCGGACGCGGGCGCGTCGGTGCGCAGGAAGGCATAGTGGCCCTTGCGGTTCTTGTTGATCTTGTAGGCCATCGTCTTGACGCCCCAGTACTCGTGGTCGACCAGGCTGCCGCCATTGTCGCTGAGTACGGCACCGAAATGTTCGATGAGGCCTTCGGCTTGCGTGTTGGACAGGTCCTGACGCGCAATCATGACATGCTCGTAGAGAGGCATGCGATCTCCTGTTTTCTATCTAGGCGCATTTCATAGGCGGGGCCCTTGATCCTTTCACGGCCCTGCCACGAGAGACTGCGCGGTTCACGAATTCTGTGAAAGGATGGCCCCATATACACGCCTGCGCGCCGGGGGCAAGGGGCTTGGCTGCGACGCACTTGTGGGTTGTACAAGGGGGCATGCCGCTCAATTACCCCGAGCCTGCCGCATTCCCGTCGCATTGTTTATCGATCGTTAACCCTGTCGGACACAACCCGGCGGAGAAACTGGCGCAGGGAGCGCGACAGGAAATGCACGTGGCACAGCAACAGACGCTTCGCAACCGTATGCCGCTTCCGTCCTTTGAAGAGACGGTGCCGCTGATGATCACTTTCGCCCCGAACTGGCCGCTGCGCACCGTGATCTTTCGGGTGATCGGCACGGCTTTGGTGATCGGCGCCGCCGCCATGTGGTTGCTGCCCGGTTCGGAGAACAGTGCCGATGCGGCGCTGATGAAGCTGGGCGTGTCGCTGTTCTTCTTCTTCTGTGGTCTGGCGCTTTTGATGATCCATCATCAGGACAACCAGCCCGACGCCTATTTCGATCCGATCCGGCGCGAGGTTCGGGTGCTGCAAAAGAACAATCGCGGCCGTCCCCAGACCATCCTGCGCCGCAGCTATGACAGCCTGGGCGCGGCCCGGTTCAACGAGCACTACCTGGAGATCTGCGACGTGGACGGGTCGATCCTGATGCGCCTGCCGATCCCTTCGGCCGATATACGCCAGGCCCTGCGCAGCCAGCTGAGCGGCTTCGTGACCATTTCGGCCTGACACCCGCCACTGTTCATTCTTCCACAGAGTCTGTGGAGTTCTGTCAGATTGCCCGCACAATCTGCATACCCCATGTCTCGGTCAAGGTCAGGACAACCGTCCGCCTGAACCCACAAGACAAGACATGGAGCGACAGAATGAAGACCACCCGCCTTGCCGCAGCGCTGATCCTGGCCGGCCTCGCCGGCGCCGCCACCGCCGCGCCCGAGACATACCTGCTGGATGCCAGCCACAGCCAGGTCGTGTTCAGCTACAACCACCTGGGCTATTCCACCACCACCGGCATGTTCTCGGGCTTCGAGGGCGAGATTCTGTTCGACAAAGAAGACCCCGCCGCGTCGTCGGTGACCGTTTCGATGCCGGTCCTGTCGATGTTCACCGGTTGGGAAGCGCGCGAAGATCACTTCTTCTCGGGTGACTTCTTTGGCGCCAAGGAAGGCGACATGATCACCTTTGTCTCGACCGGCATCGAGGTGACCGGGGACAACACCGCCAAGATTACCGGCGACCTGACCATGAACGGCGTGACCAAGTCGGTGGTGCTGGACGCGGTGCTGAACCAGATGGGCGATCACCCGATGGCGAACAAGCCATGGGCCGGGTTCGATGCAACCACCACCGTGGTGCGCTCCGACTTCAACCTGGGCATGTTTGCACCCTATGTCAGCGACGAAGTCGAGGTCCGCATTTCGATCGAGGCCATGAAGGCCGGAGCCGACAACACCTGATCCGGTTCACCATCAGGCGAACGAACGGGCCCGAAATCGGGCCCGTTTTCTGTTTGGCATACCTCGGGGTCAGGGAGCGCGCATCGCTTCGAGGGCGACCGTCACCGTGACCGGAAACCTGAGCGAGCTTTCATCCGGCATGTTGGCGCCGATCCCGAAATCGCGGCGGTCGAGGGTGACGGTGCCGTGCATGCGAGCGGTATCGCCGTCAAGTTCCAGGTCAAAGGGCAGGGTGACCGGGACGCTGGCACCGCGCAGGTTCAGCATGCCCCGCGCCTCGTGGCCGGTTTCGGTACGGTGCAGCGTGGCGGTGAAATCTGCGGTGGGAAATTGTGCCGCGTCGAAGAAATCGGCCCCCATCGCCTGTGCGGTGACCGATCCCAGCGCCAGCGAGGGGATGGCGATGGTGACGGTGACCTCGCCTGCCGGGCCGGGTGTCTCGCGCGGATCATACTGGATGGCGGCGGTCCAGTCGGCAAAGCTGCCGCTGACCGCGCTGCCCAGCTGGGTGACGGAGATCGCCAACGTGCCTTCGCTCACCTTCCAGTCGGACGCAACCGCTTCCAACGCCGTGCTTTGCAACCCTGATGGTGCGTGCGGGGTGGATTGACTGTTCACCCATGTACCCGCGCCAAGGGCGCCCAGCCAGACCATCAGCGCCAGCACCAGCGGTGCGACGCTGTGGGCCTGTTTGGGCGGCGTGGGCAGGTCGATCCTGCCCGGCAGCATCCGACGCAGGGTCGCGTCGCGGTCGATCAGGTGGTGTTTCAGTGCCCCCGCCACATGCAGCGCCAATGCGCCCAGCAGCACGAGCAGAAAGGTGCGGTGCAGCATGGCGGTCAGCTCGGCCAGGGCGGCGCTTTTGGGGACCATCGGCAGCGATTGGCCAAAGGGCCACCAGATCGGCGCAAAGCCCTCGGTCGCGGCATGATGGATCCAGCCGCTGAGGGGCACCAGCACCAGCGCGCCATAAAGCAGCCAGTGCACGGTTTCCGCCGCCAGCGCCTCGGCCCGGTGGTCGGCGTTCAGCAGGCCGGGGCGTTTTTGTGTCAGTGCCCAGAGCATGCGCAGCAAGGCGATCCCGAACAGCGCGATCCCCAATGTCTTATGCGCCGAGAACAGCCAGGCGGCGCGCGCGATCTCTTCGGCGCCGGCGCCCCCGGCTGTGGCCCGTTCTGCCGCCTGATCGGCGATCCACCCCAGCGGCAGCAGGGTCAGGATCAAAAGCGCGGTCAGCCAGTGGAGGCTTTTGGTCACTCCACCATAGCTTCTTCGGGTGTTGGTCAGGGTCATCGCGCTCTCCGAATGGTCTTGGATTTCCGCAACCTGCTGTCTGTGTCGCCGGTGTACAATATGCGCCTTCGCACAGCTCTCGTGTCGGGATGCAGAGCTTGTGCGGCGCGGGCGGGGCGGCTACACCCGGCGTTAACGTTGCAGAAAGCGAAGGGACAGAGATGACGACCGCATTCGTGTTTCCCGGGCAGGGCGCCCAGACCATCGGCATGGGCAAGGCACTGGCCGAGGCCTATCCGGCCGCGCAGGCCGTGTTCGACGAGGTCGACGCCGCACTGGGCGAGAAGCTGAGCGCGCTGATCTGGGAAGGCGATATCGAGACCCTGACGCTGACGCAGAATGCGCAACCGGCGCTGATGGCGACCTCGATGGCGGCGATGCGCGCGCTTGAGGCCGAGGGTGTGGCCGAGGGTGTGGCCATCACCCAAGCCGCCTTTGTCGCCGGTCACTCGCTGGGCGAGTACTCGGCACTGGCCGCTGCCGGTGCGCTGAGCGTCGGAGATACCGCGCGGCTGCTGCGGACCCGTGGTCTGGCGATGCAAAGCGCGGTGCCGGTTGGGCAGGGCGCCATGGCCGCGATCCTTGGCCTTGACCTGGCGGCAGTGCGCGAAGTGGCCGCCGAGGCCGCGCAGGGCGAAGTCTGCCAGGCCGCCAATGACAACGATCCCACCCAGGTGGTTGTCTCGGGTTCCAAGGCGGCGGTGGAACGCGCCGCCGAGATCGCCAAGGCCAGGGGTGCCAAGCGCGCCGTCATGCTGCCGGTCAGCGCCCCGTTCCATTGTGCCCTGATGCAGCCCGCAGCCGATGCCATGGCCGAGGCGCTGGCCGGGGTCGAGATCAAGGCCCCCGCGGTTCCGCTGGTGGCCAATGTGCGCGCGGAGGCGGTGAGCGATCCTGACCTGATCCGTCAACTGCTGGTCGAGCAGGTCACCGGCTCGGTCCGCTGGCGTGAAAGCGTCGAATACATGGCCGCGCAAGGCGTGACCGAGATCTGGGAGATCGGCGCGGGCAAGGCGTTATCGGGCATGGTGCGCAAGATCAACCGCGACATCGCCTGCAAACCCGCTGGCACACCTGAAGATGTGCAGAAAATCCTTGCTGGCGACGCCTGAACCCACCTAAATTTGCAAGGCCCGATCTGTCAGGTCGGGGATGAGAGGAATATGTCTATGTTTGATCTGACCGGAAAGAACGCCCTGATTACCGGCGCTTCGGGTGGTATCGGCGGCGCCATCGCGCGCGCGTTGCATGCAGCCGGTGCCTCGGTCGTGCTGTCGGGCACCCGGATCGAGCCGCTTCAGGCGCTGGCCGATGAGTTGGGCGAGCGCGCCCATGTTCTGACCTGCAATCTGAGCGACATGGCCGCGGTCGAGGCATTGCCGAAACAGGCCGCCGAAGTGCTGGGTTCGGTCGATATCCTGGTGAACAATGCCGGGATCACGCGTGACAACCTGTTCATGCGCATGTCGGATGATGAATGGCAGAGCGTGATCGACGTCAACCTGACCGCCACCATGAAACTGTGCAAGGGCGTGCTGCGCGGCATGATGAAGGCGCGCTGGGGCCGGATCGTGAACATCTCGTCGGTGGTGGGCGCCATCGGCAACCCCGGACAGGGCAACTATGCCGCCTCCAAGGCCGGGGTCATCGGCATGTCCAAATCGCTGGCCTATGAGGTCGCCAGCCGGGGAATCACCGTCAATGCGGTGGCGCCGGGCTTTATCACCACGGCGATGACCGACAAGCTGACAGACGATCAGAAATCCGGCCTGTTGGCGCAGGTACCCGCCGGGCGCATGGGCTCGCCCGAGGAAATCGCGGCTGCGGTCCTGTATCTCGCCAGCCCCGAGGCCGCTTATGTGACCGGTTCCACCTTGCATGTGAATGGCGGTATGGCCATGTTGTGAGCGGCGCTGAGGCCGGACGCGAAAGCGTTTGCCAATGCGTGCGTCTGTGTTATAGGCGGCGCATCCTGAGGAAGGCCGGTCGATGGGGTCGGCCTTCTGCGTTACCCGGGACACCCCGGAACCTGAACCGCCCGGACAGGGCAAAACCAAGCCACCCCGAGCGGGCAAGGGCAGAAATGGGCCAGCGGCCCCGTATGAATGAGGAACTGACATGAGCGACGTCGCAGATCGCGTTAAGAAGATCGTTGTGGAGCACCTGGGTGTCGAAGAAGACAAAGTGACCGAGAACGCCTCGTTCATCGACGACCTGGGCGCTGACAGCCTCGACACCGTCGAGCTGGTCATGGCCTTCGAAGAAGAGTTCGGCATCGAGATCCCGGACGACGCGGCCGAAACCATCCAGACCTTCGGCGACGCCGTCAAGTTCATCAGCGAAGCCTCCTGAGCCTTCGCTGAGACCTGAAAGGTCAAACAGGCGCCTTCCCGCCGGGAGGCGCCTTTTTTTGTGCGTGTCCCCGAATCCGGTTGCCAGAATCCCCGTGGCTTTGCACCTTGGGGTTGAGGCAGAGTCAGGACGGGCGCCAAATGATCCGATCCATTCCTATTTTGAACACAGGCAGATTGCGTCTGGCCGGGATGCGGTACGAGGATTTCGACCGGTTTGCCGAGATCTGGGCGGATCCGCAGGTGGTGCGCCACATCGGCGGCCAGCCCCGCAGTCGCGGGGATTGCTGGGACGCGTTCCTGCGCAACGAAGGCCATTGGCACATGACCGGCTTTGGTCAGTGGGGCGTCGTGATGCAGAAAACCCGCCGCTTGGTGGGGCAGGCCGGTTTTTTCTACAAGAGCCGCGACATGGGTCCTGATTTCGACGCTTATCCCGAGGCGGGCTGGGTGCTGGCACCTGAGGCGCAAGGACAGGGGCTGGGGCGCGAGGCGGTGACGGCGGCGCATGACTGGTTCGACCGGGTGATTCCCGGCCGTCTGGTGGCGATGATCGCGCCCGACAACGCGCCCTCGCTGGGGCTGGCGCAGTCGCTGGGATACCGCCCGATGCGCGACGCCGAATTCGATGGCCGCCCGGTCACACTGCTCCGCCGCGATGGCCCGCCCGCGCGCCGGTGACGCAATCGGGATCCGACACTCCGCTTTCAGGTCAGTGTGGCGGGACGCATCCTGCGATAGAGTCATCTGGACATGTTTCAGCGGAGGAGCGGCCATGATCATCTACCCGACGATGGAGTTGCAGAACGGACGGTGCGTGACCCTGGAAAGGGGGCGGCTGGATGCGCCCATGCTTTGGCATGTGGACCCGTTTGAAACGGTTTCCGGCTGGGCATCCGCCGGTGCCGAATGGATGCACCTGACCGATCTGGACGCGGTCGAAGGCGGTGACGGCAATGCGGAACTGGTCGAGCAGATCATCCGCAAAGCCGAGATCCCGGTGCAACTGGCGGGCGGCATGCGCTCGCGCGAGCGGATCGAGCATTGGATCGACAAGGGCGCCGGGCGCATTGTCGTGGGCACACTTGCGGCGCGCGACCCCGCGCTGGTCAAGGAACTGGCCAAGCGGCACCCTGACCAGATCGTGCTGAGCGTCGATGTCTGGCAGGGCTATGTGATGACCGATGGCTGGCGCAGTCAGAGCGCCTATACGCCCGAGGCCTTTATCGACGCGTTCAGCGACACGCCCTTTGCCGCGATCGTGGTTACCGATATCGACAGCGATGTCGAAGAGGTCGAGGCCAAACTGGGCCTGATCTCGGGGCTGGCGGTACATGCTCGCACACCGATCATCGCCAGCGGTGTCGTACGTGCGGCCGACGATATCTCGCGGCTGGCCTATATGCCCAATATCGCAGGCGCGCTGGTGGGACGGGCGCTGTTCCGCAAGACCCTGTCTTTGGGCGATGCATTGAAACTGGCTGCTGGCGCGCATGAACGGGTCGCGCAGTTCCAGTAGGCCCGCGCGGCCTCTCGGGATATCGAGACGGGCAGGCAAGGCTCCGCCGGCCTTGCCTGCACCCTTGCTCTTGCCCATATGGGGCCGGGCAGGGTAAGAGCGGTTCTCGAACACCAAGAAGGCAAGAGGCAATTCATGCGCAGAGTCGTTGTAACCGGACTGGGACTGATCACTCCTTTGGCCAGCGGGGTCGAGGAAACATGGTCCCGCCTGCTGGACGGACAATCGGGCGCGGGTCCGATCACGCGGTTCGATGCGGTGGCGTCGGGCGTCACCACGACCTATGCCTGCGAGGTCCCACGCGGCGACGGCAGCGATGGCACCTTCAATCCCGATGATTGGATGCCGCCGAAAGAGCAGCGCAAGATCGAGGACTTCATCCTCTATTCGATCGCGGCCGCCGAGATGGCCTGCAAGGACGCCAACTGGCTGCCCGAGGACGAAGAGGACCGGCTGCGCACCGGCGTTCTGATCGGGTCGGGCATCGGCGGGTTGGGCTCGATCGCCGATACCGCGAACCTGATCAAGGAGAAGGGGCCGCGCCGGGTGTCGCCCTTCTTTATCCCCGGCGCGTTGATCAACCTGGCCTCGGGGCAGGTGTCGATCCGCCACGGGTTCAAGGGACCCAATCATTCTGTGGTGACCGCCTGTTCGACCGGCGCACATGCGATTGGCGATGCCAGCCGGATCATCCGGGCCGGTGACGCAGATGTGATGATCGCCGGCGGCGGCGAGGCCTGTATCTGTGAGATCGGTATTGCCGGGTTCAACGCCTGCAAGGCGCTGTCGACCAAATATGCCGACAACCCCAAGGCGGCCAGCCGCCCCTATGACACCGATCGCGACGGGTTCGTGATGGGCGAGGGTGCGGGCATCGTGGTGCTTGAGGATTACGAGCACGCCAAGGCGCGCGGTGCCAAGATTTATGCCGAAGTCTTGGGCTATGGCATGTCGGGCGATGCCTATCACATCACCGCGCCGTCCGAGACCGGCGACGGGGCCGAACGCTCGATGCGCGCCGCGCTGCGCAGCGCCGGGCTGGAGCCGTCGGATCTGGATTACATCAACGCGCATGGCACCTCGACCATGGCCGATACGATCGAGCTGGGCGCGGTGGAGCGGCTGTTGGGCAACCATGCGGCCAATGTCACCATGTCCTCGACCAAATCGTCCACCGGGCACCTGTTGGGCGCTGCCGGCGCGATCGAGGCGATCTTTTCGATCCTGGCGATCCGCGATCAGGTGGCGCCGCCGACGATCAACCTGGACAACCCTGCGGTGGACACCCCGGTTGATCTGGCGCCCAACGCCAAGCGGGCGCGCAAGATCGACGTGGCGCTGTCGAACTCCTTCGGCTTTGGCGGGACCAATGCGAGCGTGATCTTCGGAAAGGTCGACTGATGTGGCGTGCTCTCGCGTCGAACATGCTGACCGTGCTGGCGGTTGGCCTGTTTCTGCTGGCCGGGGTGATCCTGTGGGGCAAGTCGCAATACACCGCGCAGGGCCCGCTGGAAGAGGCGATCTGTCTTCAGGTCAAGAGCGGGTCGAACATGACTCGCGTCAGCCGCGATCTTGAGGCCTCGGGCGCGGTCAGCAGTGGCGCCATGTTCCGTATCAGTGCGCGCTACTCCGAAAAGGCGACACAACTGAAGGCGGGCAGCTATCTGGTCAAGGAAGGCGCTTCGATGGAGGAGATCATCGACCAGATCACCCGTGGCGGCGCCAGCAGCTGCGGCACCGAGATCGTCTATCGTATCGGCGTGAATCGCCTGTTGCTGGAAGTGCGCGAGCTGGATCCGGCCACCGAGCAATTCGTGGAACTGGTCGAGTTTGATCCCAGCGAGGGCGAGGCGCCCGCGGTCTATGGCGAGAAACGCGCCGAGCGTGACACCCGGTACCGGTTGGCCATGGCCGAGGGCGTCACCAGCTGGCAGGTGGTCGAAGGGCTGAAGGCCTGGGACGTGCTGGCGGGTGAGGTGGACGAGCTGCCGCGCGAGGGACTGCTGGCCCCCGACAGCTATGACGTGACGGTGGGGATGGAGCGTGCCGCGCTGCTGGCCCAGATGCAGGAGAAGCAGGAGCTGCGGATCAACGCCGCCTGGGAGGCACGCGTAGACGGCCTGCCGCTGCAGAGCCGCGAGGAAATGCTGATCCTGGCCTCCATCATCGAGAAGGAAACCGGTGTGCCCGAAGAGCGCCGCCAGGTGGCCAGCGTCTTTGTCAATCGCCTGGACCGAGGCATGCGTTTGCAGACGGACCCGACCGTGATCTATGGCATCACCAAGGGTAAGGGCGTGCTGGGCCGGGGGCTGCGTCAAAGTGAGCTTCGTGGCGTAACGCCCTGGAATACTTATGTGATCGAAGGATTGCCTCCGACGCCGATTGCCAATCCCGGATTGGCGAGCCTAGAGGCTGCGGTCAATCCCGACACGACTGATTATGTCTTTTTCGTTGCCGACGGCAGTGGTGGCCACGCCTTTGCCGAGACGTTGGAAGAGCATAACCGCAACGTCGCCAAATGGCGCGAGATCGAGGCCCAGCAACAGGGCAATTGACGATCGCGCCCGGACCCTCGGGTCCGGGCGTTTGGTTTTTGTCATTGGGTGAGGGGCAGGGCGCTCAGAGCCACCAGGCGTCGATGGTGGCGATATCCTCGTCCGACCAGCCAAAATGATGCGCGAATTCATGTACCACCACATGGGCAATCAGCATGTCCAATACGATATCGCCGCGTGCGCGCCACTCGTCCAGGATCGGTTCCCGGAACAGCCAGACCGTGTCGGGAGGAGCGGCGAAATCGCCAACCGATTTCTCGGTCATCGGAATGCCCTCGTAGAGGCCGGTCAATTCAAGCGGGTCGTCCATGCCAAGCGCATCCAGCATGTCGGCATCCGGCCAGTCCGCCACCCGCAGCAGCACCGCCTGCGCATGGCTGCGAAAGGCGGTTGGCATCGTGTCGACGGTCTGGCGGGCGACGGTTTCGAAATGATCAAGATCGGTGCGCATGTCCGTGATATGGCGGTGGTTGCGGTGGGTGAAAACCCCATTTCGGGTGCGGCCTCGACGCAGATAAGGTTTTGTTAACGATTTCAGTGCGTTGCCTGTTGCTCTGTTGCGCGAAACGCTTGACTCAGAGAGCGGTTTCGAGTATAGGTTGTGTCATGCTAGAAGAGATGCGCGAACGGCCCCGGGGGTGACCCCGGTGGCCGTTTTTTCGTCTCTCTCGTGCGGAGTTCACTCTCGCATGAGGTCACGAGCACATATGACTTTGATTACCCCGGAGGAGCGGATTTCCCGGACGGCTGAACTGCTTCAGTCGTTGGAAAATTCCATTCGCGATCTGCGTAATGCGGCGGAAGACCTGCAGAAACGGATCCGAGCCGGGGAGGATGGTGATCTTGCCGGATATGGCAAGCAGATGGGTCAGGCGGCCAGCCTGATCCGTGAGTGTCAGAAAGTGGAGGCCAGTTTTGCCGAACAAGTCCGACGAGAAGCAGGCATTGCCCAGGGCGGATATGCCCTGGACCTTGACCGCGCCCGATCTGAGATCGGGTGCCGCCTTGCTCGCCTGCGCAAGTGTTGCCGAGAGGGAGCGGTTTCTGAATGAAATCGGGGAGGGGGGGCTATGTGCCCTCCCTTTTCTTTTCGACTTCTGGGCGATGGCGCATCAGCTGCCGCCCGAGGGCGATTGGCGCGCCTGGGTGATCCTGGGCGGGCGCGGCGCGGGCAAGACCCGGGCCGGGGCCGAATGGGTGCGCGCCCAGGTCGAAGGGTCCCGACCGCTGGATGCGGGGCGCGCGCGGCGGGTGGCGCTGGTGGGCGAGACCTATGATCAGGTGCGCGATGTGATGGTGTTTGGCGACAGCGGTATCCTGGCCTGTTCGCCGCCCGACCGCCGCCCCCACTGGAAGGCCAGCGAGCGCAAGCTGATCTGGCCCAACGGCGCCGAGGCGCAGGCCTTTTCTGCGCAGGACCCCGAGGGGTTACGCGGGCCGCAATTCGACGCGGCCTGGGTGGATGAGCTGGCCAAGTGGAAAAAGGCGGGCGAAACCTGGGACATGCTGCAATTTGCGCTGCGGTTGGGGGAGCGGCCACAGGTTTGCGTGACCACGACGCCGCGCAACGTGAAGCTGCTGAAGGACCTGCTGGCTGCGCCCAGCACGGTACAGACCCATGCGCCGACCGAGGCGAACCGGGCCAATCTGGCCGAGAGCTTTCTGGAGGAGGTGCGGGCGCGCTATGCGGGCACGCGGCTGGGGCGGCAGGAGCTGGACGGGGTGTTGCTGGCCGATGCCGAGGGGGCGTTGTGGACCGCCGAGATGCTGGACCGCGCGCGCACGTCGAGCGTGCCTGAACTCGATCGGGTGGTGGTGGCACTGGACCCGTCGGTCAGCGGCGGAGCCAGCAGCGATGCCTGCGGCATCGTGGTTGTGGGCGCGCAGATGCAGGGGCCGCCGCAGGACTGGCGCGCCTGGGTGCTGGCGGATCGCACGGTGCAGGGCGCCGGGCCGACCACCTGGGCCAAGACGGCGATTTCCGCGATGGATGCGTTTGGCGCCGAGCGGCTGGTGGCCGAGGTCAATCAGGGCGGCCAGCTGGTCGAGGAGGTGCTGCGCCAGGTGGATCCGTTGGTGCCCTTCAAGGCGGTGCATGCGGCGCGGGGCAAGGTGGCGCGGGCCGAGCCGGTGGCGGCGCTTTATGAACAGGAGCGGGTGCGCCATGTGGCGGGGCTGACCGCGCTGGAAGAGCAGATGGGCCAGATGACTGCGCGCGGCTACGAGGGGCATGGATCGCCCGACCGGGTGGACGCGCTGGTCTGGGCGCTGCACGAGCTGATGATCGCGCCTGCGGCGGCCTACAGGCGCCCGCGGGTGCGGGTGCTGTGAGCCGCGCGGGCCGTTGCACTAGCTGCGAACGGTCTGTTTCCGGGTCCTGAACAATCTTCGACGATAACTCTCATCAACAAGGCCGCAGCGCATCCGGCGCCGGGCGAGAAGATAGGAGCATTGCCATGATCTTTGATTTCCTGCGTCGTGGGGCCGGAGCGGAAGCGCCCGAGGCCAAGGCCAGCGCGGCGGGGCCGGTGGTGGCCTGGCACAATGCGGGCCGGGTCGCCTGGAGCCCGCGTGACACCGCCTCGCTGACGCGGACGGGGTTTGCGGGCAATCCGGTGGGGTTCCGCTCGGTCAAGCTGATTTCCGAGGCGGCGGCGGCGTTGCCGCTGGTGTTGCAGGACCGGATGCAGCGCTATGAGACGCACCCGATGCTGAGCCTGATCCGCCGCCCCAATGGCGCGCAGGGCCGGGCCGAGCTGATGGAGGCGCTGTTCGGGCAGTTGCTGTTGTCGGGGGATGCCTATGTCGAGGCGGTGCGCGGCGCCGATGACCTGCCGATCGAGCTGCATGTGCTGCGCTCGGACCGGATGCGGGTGGTGCCCGGCGCCGATGGCTGGCCGGTGGCCTATGAATACACGGTAGGCGGCAAGTCGCATCGTTTCGATGCCGCGAGCATCTGCCATATCAAGTCTTTCCACCCGCAGGACGATCACTACGGCTTTTCGCCGATGCAGGCGGCAGCGATGGCGGTGGATGTGCATAACGCGGCCTCGCGCTGGTCGAAATCGCTGCTCGACAATGCGGCGCGGCCCTCGGGCGCGCTGGTCTGGACCGGCAGCGACGGGCAGGGCGTGATGGCCGAGGACCAGTTCCGCCGACTGTCGGACGAGATCGAGGCGAATTTCCAGGGCGCCCGCAATGCTGGCCGGCCGATGGTGCTGGAAGGCGGGCTGGACTGGAAGCCGATGGGTTTTTCGCCCTCGGACATGGAGTTTCAGAAGACCAAGGAAGCCGCCGCCCGCGAGATCGCGCTGGCCTTTGGCGTGCCGCCGATGCTGCTGGGCATCCAGGGCGACGCGACCTATTCGAACTATCAGGAGGCCAATCGGGCGTTTTACCGCCTGACGGTTCTGCCCCTGGTGACGCGGGTGGCGGCCAACCTGTCGGACTGGCTGTCGGGCCTGTCGGGCGAGGAGGTGCTGTTGAAGCCCGACCTGGACCAGGTGCCGGCGCTGGCCGCCGAGCGCGATGCGCAATGGGCGCGGGTCAGCCGCGCCGATTTCCTGACCGGGGCGGAAAAGCGGATGCTGCTGGGCCTGCCGGCGCTGGCGGAGGATGCCGATGGCTGAGGGTCCGGGCTATGCGCCCTTTGACTGCGCGCCGGGGCTGCGGCTGGAAGCGCATGAGCGGGTGGCCGCGTTGCAGCATGAGCATCTGTGCCGCCGGCTGGATCAGCTGGACGAGGCGATCGAGCGGATGGAACGGCGGCTGTGGCTGACGGTTTACGGTGTCGCGGGTGCGATCCTGGCCCAGGTCTTTCAATCGTTCCTGGTGATTTCTCCCTGAGATGACAATGGTTTACAAGGAGTGTTTCATGGATATGGACACCGGACTTGAACATAAATTCGCCCGCTTCGGCGATGGTCTGACCGTCAGCGAGGATGCGGTGATCGAGGGTTATGCCAGCCTGTTCGGCCAGACCGATCAGGGCGGCGACAATGTGCAGGCGGGGGCCTATGCGGCCTCGCTGAAGACGCTGGAGGCCGGGGGACAGCGGGTCAAGATGCTGTGGCAGCACGATCCGGCCCAGCCGATCGGGGTCTGGGACGAGGTGCGCGAGGATGGCCGAGGCCTGTGGGTCAAGGGCCGGCTGCTGGAAAGCACCCAGAAAGGGCGCGAGGCGGCGGCGCTGATCCGTGCGGGCGCCATCGACGGGCTGTCGATCGGCTATCGCACCCGCCGGGCCAGCAAGAATGACAAGGGCCAGCGGCTCTTGACCGAACTGGAGCTGTGGGAAGTGTCACTGGTGACCTTTCCCATGCTGCCCAGTGCCCGGGTCGCAGCCAAGGGGACATCCCCCGAGGTCGAGCAGACCTGGCGCAGCATTGCCGAGCTGTTCGACAGCGCCCGGCAGGAACTGGCGCGAAGGTAAGCGCGCCGCAACCCACCCGAAAAGGACGTGCCGATGAGCAAGACCGAGATCCCGGCCTTGGCCGGAGAGGGTGTGCCCCTGGTTCAGGAGGTGAAGCAGGCGATGACTGGCTTCGTGAATGAATTCAATGGGTTTCGCACCGAAGTTGAAACCAAACTGAAACAGACAGAAGAGCGTATGACCATGCTGGATCGTAAATCACTCACCGCGGCGCGTCCGCATCTGGCCGCCGCCGTCGAGGACGGCGCCCCGCATCAGAAGGCGTTTGACGCCTATCTGCGCTCGGGCGATGACGACGCGCTGCGGGGTCTGACCCTGGAAGGCAAGGCGATGTCGACCGCGATCAACAGCGATGGCGGCTATCTGGTCGATCCGCAGACCGCCGAGCGCATCAAGTCGGTGCTGCATGCGACGGCCTCGATCCGCGCGATCGCCTCGGTGGTGCATGTGGAGGCGAACTCGTTCGACGTTCTGATCGACCACACCGATATCGGTGCCGGCTGGGCGGACGAGACCGCGGCGGCCAGCGAGACCGGGACGCCGTCGATCGACCGTATCTCGATCCCGCTGCACGAGCTGAGCGCCCTGCCCAAGGCAAGCCAGCGCCTGCTGGATGACAGCGCGTTCGATATCGAGGGCTGGCTGGCCGACCGTATCGCCAACAAGTTCGCCCGCGCCGAGGCGCAGAGCTTTATCAACGGGGACGGGGTCAACAAGCCGCGCGGTTTCCTGAACCATGCCGCGGTCGACAATGACAGCTGGACCTGGGGCAATATCGGCTATGTCGCCTCGGGTGTGGCCGGTGGCGTGGACGCCGACGATATCGTCGATCTGGTCTATGCGCTGGGTGCGCAGTACCGGGCCAACGGCGCCTTTGTGATGAACTCGAAGACCGCGGGCACCATCCGCAAGCTGAAGGATGCCGATGGCCGCTTCCTGTGGTCGGACGGTCTGGCGGCGGGCGAGCCCGCGCGGCTGATGGGCTATCCGGTGGTGATCGCCGAGGACATGCCCGACCCGGCGACCGACAGCTACTCCATCGCGTTTGGCGACTTCAACGCCGGCTATACCGTGGCCGAGCGCCCGGATCTGCGCGTGCTGCGCGACCCGTTCAGCGCCAAGCCGCACGTGCTGTTCTATGCCACGAAGCGCGTGGGCGGCGACGTGAGCGACTTTGCCGCGATCAAGCTGCTGAAATTCGGCACCGTCTAACGGGGCCGGGTCCGGGGCCGGGGAACCGGCCTCGGGTGCGGGCGCGCGCCGGTTTTCCTGGCGTTGTCTAGCTGCTCCCCTCCGTCCGAGCAACGTGAGGCGGCGCGGGCCCGCATGACCTGAGACGAACGGCCCGGAGGGGCCCGAGCTTGCGGAGTGAATTGATGATGTTGATCGAAGAGACCGCCGTTGCGGACGCCGCGCTGCCGGTGGCACAGTTCAAGGCGCATTTGCGGCTGGGCACCGGGTTTGCAGAGGATGACGTGCAGGACGAGGTGTTACGCAGTTTCCTGCGCGCAGCCATCGCCGCAATCGAGGCGCGAACGGGCAAGATCCTGATCTCGCGTCAGTTTTCCTGGACCGTCTACAACTGGCGCGATGCCACGGGTGAAGTGTTGCCGGTGGTGCCGGTGCAGATGGTCACCTCGGTGACGCTGCGCGATGGGGGCGGGCAGGACACGGTGCTGGACCCGGCCGCCTATCGGTTGGAGCGCGACAGCCAGCGGCCGCGGTTGCGCCCTGCGGGCGCGCTGTTGCCGACCGTGGCCACCGGTGGCGCGGCGGTTGTCGCGCTGGTGGCCGGGATGGCCGCCGATTGGGGCGGGCTGCCGGCCGATCTGGGCCAGGCGGTGCTGCTCTTGGCGGCGCATTACTATGAATACCGGCACGAGACCGCGCTGGGCGATGGCTGCATGCCCTTTGGCGTCACCAGCCTGATTCAGCGCTATCGCACCGTGCGTTTCGGTTCGGGGGTGGTGCAATGAGGGCGCCGCATCTGAACCGGCGCCTGGTGCTGGAGACGCCCGCGCGGGTGGCTGACGGCGCGGGGGGCTATGCCGAGAGCTGGACGGCCCTTGGCACGGTCTGGGCCGATGTCAGTGCGCGCAGCGGGGCCGAGCGGTTCGAGGCGGGCGCTTCGCGCTCGCGGGTGAGCTATCGGATCACTGTGCACGCGGCGCCCGAAGGGTCTTCGATGCGGCCCGCGCCCGAACAGCGGTTCACCGATGGCGCCCGTGTTTTCGTGATCCGGGCGGTGGCCGAGCATGACCCGGCCGGGCGGTTTCTGACCTGTTTTGCGGATGAGGAGGTAGCGGCATGAGCTATGGCGTGGCGGCGGCGTTGCAGACGGCGGTCTATCAGCACCTGCTGGCGGATACCGGGGTGGCGGCCCTGGTGGGGACGGACATTTACGATGCGCTGCCACCGGGCACGCTGCCGCAGACCTATGTGCTGCTGGGTCCGGAAGAGGTGCGCGACGCCTCGGACCAGAGCGGCGTGGGGGCCGAGCACCGGCTCACCGTCTCGGTGATCTCGGAGGCAGCAGGGTTCGCCGGGGCCAAGACGCTGGCGGGCGCGGTGAGCGATGCGCTGGACGATGCGGCGCTGAGCCTGGCGCGTGGGCGTCTGGTGGGGCTGTGGTTCGACCGGGCCTCGGCCCGGCGCACCGGAACAGGGGGCGCGGTCCGGCAGATCGACCTGCGGTTTCGCGCCCGCGTCGAAGACAATTGATCAACCTGAACGTGGAGTAACATCATGGGTGCCCAGAACGGCAAGGACCTGCTGGTCAAAGTGGACATGAACGGCACGGGCCTGTTCGAAACCATCGCGGGGCTGCGTGCCACCCGCGTGAGCTTTAACGCCGAGAGCGTGGATGTCACCAGCCTTGAGAGCCAGGGGGGCTGGCGCGAACTCTTGTCGGGGGCGGGGGTCAAATCGGCCTCGATCTCGGGCTCGGGCGTGTTCAAGGATGCGGGCACGGACGAGCGGGCGCGGCAGCTGTTCTTTGACGGCGAGACGCCTGATTTCCAGGTGATCATCCCTGATTTCGGCATTGTTGAGGGGCCGTTCCAGGTGACCGGCATCGACTATGCGGGCAGCCACAATGGCGAGGCGACCTATGAGGTGAGCCTGGCCAGCGCCGGTGCCCTCAGCTTTACCGCGATCTGATCATGGCCAATCCGTGGACGGGAGAGGTGGCCCTGGTCATCGATGGGCAGCAACGGGTGCTGAAGCTGACGCTGGGCGCGTTGGCCGAGCTTGAGGCCGAGCTGGAGAGCGGCTCGCTGGTGGAACTGGTGCAGCGGTTCGAGGGGGGAGCGTTTTCCAGCCGTGACCTGTTGGCGCTGGTGGTTGCCGGGCTCAGGGGCGGGGGCGCGGATGTGACCCGCGCCCAGCTTCTGCGGGCCGAGATTGCCGGTGGGCCGCTCGCGGCGGCGCGGGCGGCGGCGGAACTTCTGGCGCGCGCCTTCATGCTGCCGGGGGAAACATGAACGGGTTCGACTGGCCCGCGTTGATGCGGGCCGGGATGTTGGGATTGCGGCTGACGCCCGAGGCGTTCTGGCGCCTGACCCCGGCCGAGTTGCGGCTGATGCTGGGTCAGGGTGCCGGAACCGCGCCGATGGGCCGCGCCGGACTTGATGCGCTGCTGGCGGCGTGGCCGGACCAGACAGAAGGAGAGGATCATGGCGGAGACTGACGGGTTTTCGGAACTGGAAGCCACGGGCGAAAGCCTGGGCGATACGCTGGGCGATGCCGCCGTCATGGCTGCGGGCTTTGACGCAGAGCTGCGCCGGGTGCGCAGCGCGCTGGCAGCCACCGGGCAGGATGTGCAGACGCTGGAGCGGGGCCTGTCCAAGGGGCTGCGCCGCGCCTTCGATGGCGTCGTGCTGGACGGCATGAAACTGTCCGACGCGCTGGAAACGGTGGCCCGGTCGATGATCCAGACCACCTATTCGGCTGCGATCAAGCCGGTGACCGATCATTTCGGCGGGCTGATCGCGGATGGTGTGGGCTCACTGTTCGAGGGGCTGTTGCCTTTTGCCAAGGGCGGTTCGTTCAGCCAGGGCCGGGTGATGCCCTTTGCCAGCGGTGGCGTGGTGAGCGGGCCGGTGGCCTTTCCCATGCGGAGCGGCATGGGGTTGATGGGCGAGGCGGGGCCGGAGGCGATCATGCCGCTTGCGCGCGGCGCCGATGGCAAGCTGGGCGTGCGCAACAGTGGCGGCGGTCGCGCAGTGAACGTGGTGATGAACATCACCACCCCCGATGTGCAGGGGTTCCGCCGCAGCCAGGGTCAGATCGCCGCCCAGATGGGCCGCGCGCTGGGCCGCGGCAATCGCAATCGGTAACAAGAGGGAGCGGATCATGAATTTCCACGAGGTGAGATTTCCCGCCAATCTGAGCTTTGGCTCGATCGGGGGCCCCGAGCGGCGCACCGACATCGTGACGCTGGTGAACGGGTTCGAGGAGCGCAACTCTCCTTGGGCACATGCGCGCCGGCGCTATGACGCGGGGGTGGGCATGCGCTCGCTGGACGATATCGAGACGCTGATCGCGTTCTTCGAGGCGCGCCAGGGGCAGGTTTACGGGTTCCGGTGGAAGGACTGGTCCGACTTCAAGTCGAGCCGCGCCTCGGTCGAGCCGCGCTATGACGATCAGGTGATCGCAGTGGGCGACGGGGTCGAGACCGCCTTTCCGCTGGTCAAGACATATCGGTCCGGCACCGTCAGCTATGCCCGCCCGATCAGCAAACCGGTATTGGGTACGGTCCGGATCGGTCTGGATCAGGACGAGATGAAAGAAGCGGTGGATTACGAGGTGGACGTGACCACCGGTCTTGTGCGTTTCGAGGCGCCGCCTCCGGTTGGTGTGCAGATCAGTGCCGGGTTTGAGTTCGATGTGCCGGTGCGCTTCGACACCGACCGGATCCAGACCAGCGTGGCCAGTTTCCGCGCGGGCGACGTGCCCAATGTACCGGTGGTCGAGGTGCGTGTGTGATGGGCGGGCCGAGCGAGGCAATGCAGGCGCATCTGGCCAGTGGGGTGACCACGTTGTGTCGCTGTTGGGCGATCCTGCGCAAGGACGGGGTGCGGTTCGGGTTCACTGATCACGACTGCATGCTGGAGTTCGACGGGTTCACCTTCAAGGCCGATAGCGGTCTGACGGCGGCTGCGCTGGAGCAGAGCACCGGCCTGTCGGTGGACAATTCCGAGGCGCTGGGCGCGCTCAGCGACGCGGCGGTGCGCGAGGAGGATATCGAGGCGGGCCGGTTCGACGGGGCCGAGGTACTGTCTTGGCTGGTCAACTGGGCCGAGCCGGAGCAGCGCTGGTTGCAGTTTCGCGGCTCGATCGGTGAGTTGCGTCGTGGCGGCGGTGCGTTTCAGGCAGAGTTGCGCGGGTTGACCGATGCGCTGAACCAGCCGCTGGGCCGAGTGTTTCAGAAACCTTGTACGGCGGTTCTGGGTGATGGCACCTGCCGGTTCGACCTGGATCAGCCCGGATACCGGGCAGAGATCACGGTGGAGCAGGTCGACGAGGGTCGGGTGTTTCGCTGGGCCGATCTGTCCGGGTTTGAGCCGGGCTGGTTCCAGCGTGGGCGGCTCGATGTGACCGGCGGTGCGGCGGTGGGACTGTGGGCGCTGATCAAGTCGGACAAGGTGACGGCAGCGGGTCGCGAAATCGAGCTGTGGGAGCCGATCCGGGCCGTGCTGCGCCCGGGCGACGGGCTGCGGTTGACGGCGGGCTGCGACAAGCGAATGGAAACCTGCCGCCTGAAGTTCAACAACCTGCTGAATTTTCAGGGCTTCCCAGATTTGCCGCGCGAGGATTGGGTCATGGCCAGCCCCAAGCGGACCGGGGCCAATAGTGGCGGGAGCCTGAGATGACCGGGCGTGGCTGTGACGCGGTTGCCATTGCCCGCAAATGGCTTGGCACGCCCTATCGGCATCAGGCCTCGACCCCGGGGGCGGGCAGTGATTGCCTGGGTCTGATCCGGGGCATCTGGCGTGGGCTTTATGGGCGTGAGCCTGAAGCCGTGCCGGCCTATTCGATGGACTGGTCCGAACCTCAGGGCGAGGAACGCCTGTGGCTGGCCGCGCGTCGACATCTGATCGAAACCGCGCCCGGGCCTGTGGTGCCCGGAGAGGTGCTGTTGTTCCGGATGCTTGGCGGCAGCGTCGCCAAACATCTGGGCATCGTGTCCGAGATCGGGACCTGCCCCCGGTTCATCCACGCTTATTCCGGGCATGGCGTGGTCGAGAGCCCCCTGAGCGCGCCGTGGCTGCGGCGTGTGGTGTCCCGGTTCGAATTTCCTCAGGAGGTGAGTTGATGGCGACGATACTTCTTTCCGCTGCGGGTGCGGCGATTGGTGGCTCTGTCGGCGGCACCGTTGCGGGGCTGTCTACGGCAGTGCTGGGGCGAGCCGTAGGCGCGACCGTAGGACGGGTTCTGGACCAGCGGTTGCTGGGCTCGGGCGCCGAAGCGGTGGAAACCGGCAAGGTCGACCGGTTCCGGCTGACCAATTCCGGCGAGGGGCATGCCATCGCGCAGGTCTATGGCCGGATGCGGGTGGGCGGTCAGGTGATATGGGCCTCGGATTTCGTCGAGACCACGACGACGAGTGGCGGGGGCAAGGGCTCGCGCCCACAACCGAGAACCACGCAGTACAGCTATTCGGTGTCGCTGGCGGTTGCGCTCTGCGAGGGCGAGATTGCCGGAGTGCGCCGCGTCTGGGCGGATGGGGACGAGATCGCGCCGGACGAGTTGAACATGCGCGTCTATCGCGGCACTGCGGATCAACTGCCTGACCCGGTGATGGAAGTGGTCGAGGGCGCGGGTCTGGTGCCTGCCTATCGCGGTACCGCCTATGTGGTGTTCGAGGATCTGGACTTGGACCGGTTCGGCAACCGGGTGCCGCAATTCTCGTTCGAGGTGGTGCGAGGCGACCAGCCCGATGCCGATCCTGGCGAGCTGGGGCTGGCGGGGCTGGTCAAGGGTGTCGCGCTGATTCCGGGGACCGGTGAGTACGGGCTGGCCACCACTCAGGTGAACTATTCCAACGGGCCGGGCAGCTATTGGGCGGCCAACAGCAACTCTCCGTCCGGGCAGACCGATCTGGTCACCTCGCTGGAGGCGATGGAGGACGAGTTGCCGGGGGTTGGCGCCGCCTCGCTGGTGGTGTCTTGGTTCGGTGGCGATCTGCGCTGTGGCGAGTGTGAGATCAAGCCGAAGGTCGAGCGCAAGAATATCGACGGCAGCAACATGCCCTGGCGGGTCTCGGGCCTGACCCGGGCCACGGTGGACGAGATCGCCCGGATCGAAGACCGCCCGATCTATGGTGGGACTCCGGCCGACGCGGCGGTGGTCGAGGCGATCCGGCACATGAACGATGCTGGGCAGCGGGTGATGTTCTATCCGTTCATCCTGATGGATCAGCTGGCGGGCAATATGCTGACCAACCCTTGGACGGGCGAGGAGGGGCAGCCGCATCTGCCCTGGCGGGGGCGGATCACGCTGAGCCTGGCGCCGACCCAGCCGGGCACTCCGGACGGTACCGCGGCAGCGGATGCCGAAGTGGCGGCGTTCTTTGGCGCGGCCTCGGCCACGGATTTCGTGATCGGCGACGGGGTGGTGACCTATACCGGTGGCGAAGATTGGGGGCTGCGTCGGTTCATCCTGCACTATGCGGCGTTGTGCAAGGCGGCGGGCGGGGTGTCGGCCTTTTGCATCAGTTCCGAGATGCGCGGCCTGACCCAGATCCGGGGCGCCGCCGGGTTTCCGGCCGTTCAGGCCTTGCGCGCTCTGGCGGCAGAGGTACGGACCATTCTGGGGCCGGAAACCAAGCTGGGCTATGCCGCCGACTGGAGCGAGTATTTCGGCTATCAGCCGCAGGATGGCAGCGGGGACCGCTATTTCCATCTCGACCCGCTTTGGGCCGATCCCGAGATCGACTTTGTCGGTATCGACAACTACATGCCGCTATCCGATTGGCGCGATGGCGAAGACCATGCCGATGCCCGGGCCGGAACCCGCCACATCTATGAGCAGGACTATCTGCGCGCCAATGTCGAGGGCGGCGAGGGCTATCACTGGTATTACCATTCGCCCGAGGCGGAGGCGGCGCAGATTCGCACGCCGATCACGGATGATGCCCATGGCGAGGCCTGGATCTGGCGTTACAAGGATATCCGCAACTGGTGGGCCAACCCCCATCACGAGCGGATCGGGGGCAACCGTCAGGCTTTGCCCACCGATTGGGTGCCGCAATCGAAACCGATCTGGTTTACCGAGCTTGGCTGCGCGGCTGTGGACAAGGGCACCAATCAGCCCAACAAGTTCCTCGATCCGAAATCCTCGGAATCGAGCCTGCCGAAATACTCGAATGGCGCGCGCGACGACCTGATGCAGCTGGCCTATCTGAACGCGGTTCTGGGGTATTGGAACGATCCGGGGAACAATCCGGTCTCGGTCGAGTATCAGGCGCCGATGATCGACATGGCCAATGCCTATGTCTGGGCTTGGGATGTGCGGCCTTATCCGGCCTTTCCCAACAATCGCGAACTCTGGGCCGATGGGGCGAATTACGCGCGCGGTCACTGGCTGAACGGGCGGTCTGGCAACCGGACGCTGGCCTCGGTCGTGCGCGAGATCTGTGCCCGCGCCAAGGTGCAGGCCGTGGATCTGGGAGCGCTGTGGGGCATCGTGCGGGGCTATACTGTCGATCAGGTCAGCGATGCCCGATCAGCGCTGCAACCGCTGATGCTGCGATACGGGTTCGATGCGATCGAACGCGATGGCAAGCTGGTCTTTCGCCTGCGTGACGGGGGGCGCCCGGTCGAACTGGACCGCGCGTTGCTGGCCGTTCACGAAGAGATCGATGGCGCGCTGGAACACCGGCGCGAGTCTGATCTGGAGTTGAGCGGGCGGGTTAGGCTTCGCTTTGTCCAGGCGGATGCCAACCATGATGTGGTGGCCGAAGAGGCGGTTCTGCCCGATGATGCCACCCATGCCGTATCCTCGAACGAGATGCCGCTGGCGCTGACTCGTGCCGAAGGACGTCAGACGGTGGAACGCTGGCTGGCCGAAGCCCGTCTGGGTCGCGATACGATCCGTTTTGCGTTGCCGCCCTCGCGGCTGGCGCTGGGCGCGGGTGATGTCATTCGTCTGCCTGAGGCCGGAGACGAGATCGGCGGGCTTTACCGTATCGACCGGGTCGAGCAGGCGCATATGCAGCTGATCGAGGCGGTGCGGATTGAGCCGAATGTATATCTCACCGCGGATATGGCGGATGATAGCCCGGTGGTGCAGGAATTCGTACCCCCGGTTCCGGTTCTGCCAATGCTGATGGACCTGCCGTTGATGACCGGGGACGAGGTGCCGCATGCGCCGCATGTGGCGATCACCGCGCAGCCATGGCCGGGCTCGGTGGCGATCTATTCCTCGGCAAGTGACGAGGCCTATAGGCTGGACAAGATCGTAGCTGCGCGGGCGGTGATCGGGGTAACCGAAACGCCGCTGGCGCGTGCCCGCCCAGGGCTGTGGGATCGTGGCAACGCGGTCCAGGTAAAGCTTGTCGCCGGAGAGCTGGAATCGCGCCCGCGCGAGGCCATTCTGAGTGGAGAGAATCTGGCGGCGATCGGGGACGGCTCGACCGGCAATTGGGAGCTGTTCCAGTTCCGCGATGCCGAGTTGATCGCGCCCGATACCTATCTGCTGCGCAACCGGCTGAGGGGACAGTTGGGCAGCGATGCCTTGATGCCCGACGTCTGGCCGGCGGGCTCGCAATTCGTGCTGATCGACCCGCGCGTGGTACAGCTTGACCTGGCCAGTTCGGAACGGCGGATCGCGCGGCACTACCGGATCGGCCCGTCTCGTCGGAGTTATGACGATCCATCCTATGTGCACCGGGTCGAGGCGTTTGACGGCATCGGGTTTCGACCCTATGCCCCGGCCCATCTGCGCGCGGTCGAGAACGGTGCCGACATTCAGCTCTCATGGGTGCGGCGCACCCGGATCGACGGCGACGACTGGAGCCTGCCCGAGGTGCCCCTGGGCGAAGAAAGCGAAAGCTATCTGGTCCGGGTGATCAAGGATGGTGGCGTGCTGCGAGAAGAAACCGTGTCGTCAGCAGCTTGGACCTATGGCGCGGCGGCGCAGGTGGCGGATGCGGTGGCGCGGCCCTTCGATTTGTCGGTGGCGCAGATTTCGGCCCGGTTCGGTCCGGGTCTGTTCCGTAGCTTGACTGTCGAGACCTGAGCGATGCGTCCGGTTCTGCATGGCGATGTCAGCGCGGCGGCGCGGGCCTTGCTGCACGCTCCCGCCGGTACACGTCGGTCGCTCTGCCGTCGGATGCTGTCCGAGGCGGAGATGGCCGATGCCCATGTCCGTGCGACCGGGCGGATCCATCCGCTGTTTGGCAATGGTTCTTTGATGTCTGCGGCGCGCAAGCGGGTGTTGGCGAATGAGCCCGGGTTCGACGATCCGGGCTATTGCCGGTGCTTCGAGATCGTGCTGAGCGCGCTGATTGACCGTCAGGTCAGCCGCGCGCGCAACTGACACAAAGAGTGGCGGCGGGATCGAGGGTCAGCCGCTCCTCTGGCAGATCGTCGCCACAACCGTCGCAATAGCCGTATTCTCTGACCGAAATCCGGTCGAGCGCCAGCCTCAGGCGGCGGGCCTCGACCTCGCGCCTTGCCTGCTGGGCCTTGGCAATGGCCTGATTCTGAAGCGCGTCCATCCGGCTGAGGCGGCCCACCGACTGTTGATCCAACTCGACCACCGCCCGCGCCGATTGCCCCACCGCACTGCTGTCGCCCAGTTCCTGCAAGCGCTCCTGAATCAGCGCCCGGAAACGGGCAAGCTGGGTCTCATTCATTTCCGTCACCACGCCCATCACGTATTGAGGTTGGTCAAATCGATCCTAACTGACTAGATTAGTCGCAAAGAAGGATGACAGGCCATGATGGAAACGCGCAAGAAACTTGCACCCGTGGACCCGGTCTGGGACCGGATCACCGCCGAAGCGCAGGACGCTGTGGACAGAGAGCCCCTGATGGGTGGGCTGGTGCATGCCTGTATCCTGCACCACAAGAATCTGGACAGGGCGCTGTCCTATCGCATTTCGGCCAAGCTCTGCTCGAACGAAATGTCGATGATGGTGCTGCGTGAGATTGTGGACGATGCCTATGACAGCGCGCCCGAGTTGGTCGAGGCCGCCCGCGCCGACCTGATGGCGGTCTACGAGCGTGACCCGGCCTGCCACCGGCTGTTGCAGCCGATCCTGTATTTCAAGGGATATCAGGCGATGCAGGCCTATCGCGTGGCACATTGGCTGTGGACACGCAAGCGCTATGACCTGGCCTATTTCTTCCAGATGCGGGTGTCTGAGATCTTTGGCGTCGACATTCACCCGGCGGCCCGGATCGGCAAGGGGATCATGATCGACCACGCTCATTCCATCGTCATCGGAGAAACCGCGGTCGTCGGCAATAACGTTTCTATGCTGCATTCGGTGACGCTGGGCGGGACCGGCAAGGAAGAAGAGGACCGCCACCCCAAGATTGGCGATGGCGTGCTGATCGGGGCGGGGGCCAAGGTGCTGGGCAATATCAAGGTCGGCCATTGTAGCCGCATCGCTGCCGGTTCGGTGGTGCTGAGCGAGGTGCCGCCCTGCAAGACCGTCGCGGGCATCCCGGCCAAGATCGTGGGCGAGGCGGGCTGCGACCAGCCCTCGATCAACATGGATCAGCGTTTCCCGAACGGGTCGGACTGAGGCGCGTGTCGCCGGGACTTCATTTGTCTTGAATGTGAAAAGGGGCGCATTGCGCCCCTTCTTCTGTTGATGTTTCGATGCGAAAATATTTTGAATTAACCTCTTACCTGAGACTGTTAATCTTGATTTTCGGGTTGTGGGAATGGAATCTTCCGGCTTTGGACCATTATGGAGAGAGGTTGGTCCTATCTGAGTTGGAGCGCCTTGCGGTACCGCCCTGCGCGGCGCAGTATCTGATGCAACGGTAAGACTTTTCGCAGTTTGACTTGGGGGCATAAAATGATCTTCACGACCAAGGGCCGCGGGCGGCTATATGGCTCGATCCTGGAAACGGTGGGCAATACGCCCGTGATCCGGCTGAACAGGATCGCGCCGGGACATGTTACGATGTACGTGAAATTCGAGGCGTTCAACCCGGCGGGATCGGTCAAGGACCGGCTGGCGCTGAACATCATCGAGGCCGCCGAACGCGAGGGCCGATTGCAGCCGGGCCAGACCGTGGTCGAGGCGACCAGCGGCAATACCGGCATTGGTCTCGCCATGGTCTGCGCCGCCAAGGGCTATCCGCTGGTGATCACCATGCATGACGGGTTTTCGGTCGAACGCCGTCGCCTGATGCGGATGCTGGGCGCCAAGGTGGTGTTGACCCGCAAGGAAGACAAGGCGGTCGGGATGGTGGTGAAAGCCAAGGAACTGGCCGAGGCGAATGGCTGGTTCCTGGCGCATCAGTTCGAGACCAAGGACAATGCCGATATCCACGAGGCCACCACCGCGCAAGAGATCCTCGGCGATTTCGACGGCGAGCGGTTGGACCATGTGGTGCTGGGCTATGGCACCGGTGGTACCGTCACCGGTTTGGGCCGGGTGCTGAAAACCGCGCGGCCCGATCTGAAGATCACGCTGAGCGAGCCCGCCAATGCCGCGCTGGTGCAGTCGGGAGTGGCGCAAGAGCGCAATGCCGAGGGTGAACCCGCCGCGACCCATCCCGCCTTCAACCCGCATCCGATCCAGGGCTGGACCCCGGATTTCATCCCGCTGGTGCTGCAAGAGGCGCTGGATCAGGGCTATTTCGACGCGCTGGAGCCGGTGAGCGGCCCGGAAAGCATCACCTGGTCCAAACGCCTGGCGGCCGAGGAGGGCATCCTGACCGGGATATCGGGCGGCGCCAGCCTGGCGGCGGCTATGAAGGTCGCCGAGACCGCGCCCGAAGGCTCGGTTCTGCTGGCGATGCTGCCCGATACCGGCGAACGGTACCTGTCGACGCCGCTGTTCGAGGATATTGCGGCCGAGATGGACGAGGCCGAGCAGGCGCTGTCGGCCTCTACTCCCGGATATCAATACTGATCAGCGCGCCGCCGCTGGTTTGGTGCTGGCGGTGGCTGTGATGCAGGTGAATATCTCGAGAAGGAAGAAAGGCAAGATCTCCCGTTTGGAGTGTCAATGGCACTCTCGGTTGTGCTGTGGCTGGCTTGCCTCAGTCTACATTTTGCGGGACAAAACAGACATCGGGTTTAGGGTGGTGTAGCGCCTCAACTCCTCACTAGATAAGGCGACGTATGCACAGTTGGCTCAATCGACGTTCCATCGTTTTCTGTGGCATGGCGGTCGAAAGTCTTGAAGCCAGCCGGAAGGATCGTTCCACTGCGTGCTTCTGAGACAAAAATGTGCTTGCTGTTCTCGGGCGTGGTCGAAATCGATCTCGGATCATCAAGCGTACCAATATAGATGCCCAGCCGATTGGGCCAGCGCTCGAAAGTCAAAGCAAGCTTGGTCCCGCATTTTGAGCAGAAGTGAACGTTTACGTCTTTTCCGCTACCTTCTGAAGGGAGTGTGTACACGGCCGGATTGCCTCGGGTGAAAGCAAAGGTTTCGTATTCGAATATGGGTTCGATCATTCGGTCCGAACCTGTAGCGCGCTGGCAGAAACGGCAGTAGCAAATTGTCACCCAAAGGGGTTCGCTGCCCGTATTGTATGCTATATTTCCGCAAAGGCAGCGGCCCATATGCCCTTCCGACATATCTAAACCCTTTCATATCGCCCAAAGATACTCCCTTCTAGCATGTCCAGGGCTCGGCGGTACCGGTGTTCTTTTGGTCAGGCCGATCAGGGCTCTTTGCGTGCATAAGAAAACAGCGGTTGTATAAAAATCAAAGCCCCGGCGATGGGGCCGGGGCTTTGTCTATTTAACAATGATGGCCTCTCAGGCCAGCATCACCATCGGGTTTTCCAGGTTGTCGACGATCGCCTGCAACAGCTGTGCTCCAAGCGCCCCGTCGATCACCCGGTGATCGACCGACATGGTCACCGACATCACGGTGGCCACGGTCAGCTCGCCATCGGCGCCGACCACCGGTTTCTTGACGCCGGAACCGACCGCCAGGATACCCGCATGCGGCGGGTTCACGATGGCGTCGAAATTGTCGATGCCGAACATGCCCAGGTTCGAGATGGCAAAGCTGCCGCCCTGGTATTCCTGCGGTGCCAGCTTGCGGTCGCGGGCGCGGGTGGCGAGATCCTTCATCTCGGTCGACAGTGCCGAGAGCGACTTCATGTCGGCGTCCTTCAGCACCGGCGTGAACAGCCCGCCCTCGATGGCGACGGCAACGGCCACGTCCGAGGGTTTCAGCTTCAGCACCCGGTCACCGGCCCAGACCGCGTTGCAGTCGGGCACCTGTTGCAGCGCGTTGGCGACCGCCTTGATGATGAAGTCGTTGACGCTCAGCTTGACGCCGCGCCCTTCGAGCTGCTTGTTCAGCTGGGCGCGGAACTTCATCAGCGCATCCAGCTTGATATCGCGGCGCAGGTAGAAATGCGGAATCGTCTGCTTGGCCTCGGACAGGCGCGCGGCGATGGTCTTGCGCATGCCGTCGAGCTTGACCTCTTCGTACTCGCGACCCTCGTACATGCGGGCAACCATATCGGCGCTGGGTCCGCTGGGGGCTGCTGCGGCAGGAGCGGCAGCTGCGGCTGCGGGGGCAGGGGCCGCAGCAGCGGGGGCAGGCGCCGCTGCCGGGGCGGTGGCGCCAACCACGTCTGCCTTGACGATCCGGCCATGCGGGCCGGAGCCTGCGACTTGCGACAGATCAAGCCCCTTGTCAGCGGCGATCCGGCGCGCCAATGGCGAGGCGAAGACGCGGCCACCATCAGCACCCTTGGGTGCAGCCGGGGCCGCGGTGGGGGCTGCTGCGGGCGCCTCGGACGCCGCAGGGGCGGCCTCGTTGCCCGCGGCGGCGGCCGGGGCCGCCTTGGGCGCGCTGGCTATATCTCCCGCGCTTTCACCCTCTTCCAGCAGTACCGCGATGGGGGTGTTCACCTTGACCCCTTCGGTGCCCTCGGGCACCAGGATCTTGCCGACGATGCCTTCGTCGACGGCTTCGAACTCCATCGTCGCCTTGTCGGTCTCGATCTCGGCCAGCAGGTCGCCCGAGGAGACGCTATCGCCTTCCTTGACCAGCCATTTCGCCAGGGTGCCTTCCTCCATGGTGGGAGACAGGGCGGGCATCAGGATTTCGGTGGGCATCTCTGTCGCTCCTTACCGATAGGTCACTTGTTTGACGGCTGCGACCACCTCGTCGGTGGTGATCAGCGCCAGTTTTTCCAGGTTCGCGGCATAGGGCATCGGCACGTCCTTGCCCGTGCAGGTGATGATCGGCGCGTCGAGATAATCGAACGCCTGCTGCATCACCTCGGACGCGATATAGCTGCCGACGGAACCTTGCGGCCAGCCTTCCTCGACAGTGACCAGACGGTTGGTCTTCATCACCGAGTTGATCACGGTGGGCAGGTCCATCGGGCGCAGGGTGCGCAGGTCGATGACCTCGGCGCTGATGCCGTCGCCGGCCAACCGCTCGGCGGCCTCAAGCGCGTATTGCATGCCGATGCCGAAGCTGACGATAGTCACGTCGGTGCCCTCGCGCCAGATCCGCGCCTTGCCGAAGGGCACCACCAGGTCATCGACCTGCGGCACCTCGAAGCTGCGGCCATAGAGGATCTCGTTCTCCAGGAAGATTACCGGGTTCGGATCGCGGATCGCCGATTTCATCAGGCCTTTGTAATCGGCGGCCGAATAGGGCATCGCCACCTTGAGGCCGGGGATCTGCATGTACCAGGCGGCATAGTCCTGGCTGTGCTGGGCGGCGACGCGGGCGGCGGCGCCGTTGGGGCCACGGAACACGATCGGACAGCCCATCTGGCCGCCGGACATGTAGAGCGTCTTGGCAGCCGAGTTGATGATATGGTCGATCGCCTGCATGGCGAAGTTGAAGGTCATGAATTCGACGATGGGCTTGAGCCCGCCAAAAGCCGAACCGACGGCGATCCCGGCAAACCCGTGCTCGGTGATCGGCGTGTCGATTACCCGCTTGGAGCCGAACTCGTCCAGCATTCCCTGGCTGATCTTGTAGGCGCCCTGATACTCGGCGACTTCCTCGCCCATCAGATAGACAGCCTCGTCAGCGCGCATCTCTTCGGCCATCGCGTCGCGCAGCGCCTCGCGCACGGTCTGCGATTTCATCGGAGCATCCGCCGGCCAGTCGGGCGACAGGTCCACCTTGGGGGCGGCGGGGGCTGTGACCGGGGCAGGGGCTGCGGGCGCCTCGGAGCCCCCTACGGGGGCCGCCTCGTTGCCCGCGTCGGCCACTGGTGCGGCCGACAGCGCCGCATCGACGCTTTCGCCTTCTTCCACCAGGACGGCGATAGGGGTGTTGACCTTGACCCCTTCGGTGCCTTCGGCGATCAGGATCTTGCCGACGATGCCTTCGTCGACCGCCTCGAACTCCATCGTGGCCTTGTCGGTTTCGATCTCGGCCAGGATATCGCCGGACGAGACGGTGTCGCCCTCCTTGACCAGCCATTTCGCCAGGGTGCCTTCCTCCATGGTGGGGGACAGGGCGGGCATCAGGATTTCGGTTGCCATGTCGTGAGGTCCTCTCAGGCGTAGATGTCTGTCCAGAGCTCGTCGACTGACGGCTCGGGGCTTTCTTTCGAGAATTCGGCGGCCTGGTTGACGATCTCCTTGATCTCCTTGTCGATCGCCTTCAGGTCATCTTCGGTGGCGTGCTTGCCGCTCAGCAGCATCTCGCGCACCATCTCGATCGGGTCGCTCTGCTCGCGCACCTTCTGCACCTCTTCGCGGGTGCGGTACTTGGCCGGGTCCGACATCGAGTGGCCGCGATAGCGATAGGTCTTGACCTCAAGGATATAGGGGCCCTTGCCGGCGCGGCAGTGGGCCACGGCCTTTTCGCCGGCTTCCTTGACCGAGAGCACGTTCATGCCGTCGACGGTCTCGCCGGGAATGCCGAAGGCCTCGCCCCGGGTGTAGATATCGGGCGAGGATGTCGAGCGTTTCTGGGCGGTACCCATGGCGTATTGGTTGTTCTCGATCACGAAGACGACCGGTAGTTTCCACAGGGCGGCCATGTTGAAGGTCTCATAGACCTGGCCCTGGTTGGCGGCGCCATCGCCGAAATAGGTGAAGGTGACGCGCCCGTTCTCCTGGTACTTGTCGGCAAAGGCCAGGCCCGCGCCCAGCGGCACCTGGGCGCCGACGATGCCATGCCCACCATAGAAATGCTTCTCTTTCGAGAACATGTGCATCGAGCCGCCTTTGCCTTTGGACAGGCCGCCCTCGCGCCCGGTCAGTTCGGCCATGACGCCGCCCGGATCCATGCCACAAGCCAGCATGTGGCCGTGATCGCGATACGAAGTGATGCGCTTGTCACCCTCCTCGGCGGCGGCCTCAAGCCCAACGACAACCGCTTCCTGGCCGATATAGAGATGGCAGAAACCACCGATCAGACCCATGCCGTAGAGTTGGCCGGCCTTTTCCTCGAATCGGCGGATCAGCAGCATCTCGCGATAATAGTGTTTCAGTTCTTCGGCGGAAGTATTTGATTTTCTTGAGGTCTTTCTCGTCGCGGTCACGGCGCCATTCCTCTGTCGGTGAAATAGTTTAGCATTAAACTATCTAATAAAGCATTTTTTGCCGCCTGACGAGTGCTAATATGACGCGGCGGCAAGGCGGGGCGGAACCGCGAAAATCTTCGCAGGAGATTTTCGAATCTGGAAGATTTTTCTACGAAAGATCCGGGCGCTGCGCCTCAGCGGATCACGATCTCGTCGGCGCGCAGAAGTCCCAGCACCGAGCGGGCCTGTTCGTCCAGCAGGTCAAGGTCCAGGTAATCGTCGGACAGGCGCCGGGTCAGGTTTTCCATCCGGTCGATCTGTTCTTCGACCTTGGCGAGGTCGCGCGACAGCACCTCGCGCTCCGCGGCAATCTCGACCCGGCGGAACAGGCCGAAATCGCCCTGCACAGCGGCAAAGGTGAAATAGATCGCCAGCGCGAAAGAGACCGCGAAAAACGCGATCGCGCCGATGCTGGGTCTGGTTGTCCGTGACACGCGGGATACCTGCCGTCTAGATTGCCTCTGCTCGCGCCTCTGGCGGGCACGTGACCTTAGTATGACACAGGCGGATCCCGTTGTGAATCCCCCTTCTCCACGTGTTTTTAGGGTTTTTCCTTGTCATCTGACAGGTTGCAGGATGCCGCTCATCTCGTCGTGGATCACCTGCCGGGTCAGCTGGATGAAGCGGTCGATCGCGGGCGGGGTGCCGGTGGCTGTGCGCCAGGCCAGCCCGACAGTTCTGTGCATCGCGGGTCGCAGCGGCCGAGTGGTGACATCGGCGCCGGTCGCGCGGACTTCCGAGGCGACATAGAGCGCGGGCAGCAGGGTGATCCCCATGCCCAGCGACACCATCTGCCGCAGGGCGTCCAGGCTGGTGCCCTCGAATTCCGTGCTTAGCCGGGCCCCGGCGGTTTCGCACAGGCCCTGAACCTGTCCGTGCAGCGCATAGCCGGGGCTGAGACCCAGCATGGTTTCGCCCGCCAGATCGGTTTGCCGGACCTGGGGCACGCCTGCCAGCCGGTGCGCAGGATCTACCGCCAGTTCCAGCGGTTCGCGAAACAGCGGCGCCACGCGGATATCGTCGCGCCCGACGGGGAGCTGGGTCAGGATCAGGTCATAGCGGCCAGCGGCCAGATCCTCGACCAGGTCACGGGGGGCGCCGTCACGGATCGCCAGTTTCAACCTTGGATACTGGCGATGCAACTGGCGCAGCACCCGTGGCAGCAGATAGGGGCCGATGGTCGGGGTCGAGCCCAGCCGCAGCGTGCCGGTCATGTTGTCCCGCATCGGGCTGGCATAGAGGGTCAGCGCCTCGACCTCGCGCAGGATACGCGCCACCATCTCGGATACGTCGCGGCCCTCGGGGGTCAGGATCAGACCACTGCGCCGCCGCTCCAGCAACCGTGCGCCCACCGCCTTTTCCAGCGCCGCGATTTGCAGGCTGAGTGAAGGCTGGCTGATGCCCAGGCTGCGCGCGGCGCGCCGGTATTGTCCGGCCGCCACCAGGGTCGAGAAATAGGTGAGTTGGCGCAGGGTGATGTCGGGCGGCATACGGATTTCTCTTTGATAGGTAAAACCTATCTTAATCTATGCGGGCATTGGGTTCTTTCCAGATGAGCGCCCCCCATCTTTGGCACAGGCCGCGATATGTCGCGGCAGCGTTCACAACCGGAGGAGACCATAGATGACCGCGACAAGCAGAGTTCGCGCTTTCTCGTTGAAGCTGAGGATGGCGGTGCTGAACGAGCGTCGGGCCGAGTTGAAACAGCGTATCCTGACCGAGCTCAAGCGCCCGGCGCCCTGCGCCCAGACGCTGCGCATGCTCAAGCGGCGCAAGCTGTCGTTGAAAGACGAGTTGGCCCGCCACGAGGGCCTGCTGCGTACGCTGGATGCGATGGGTCCGCAACGTGAACAGCCGATGGAGAGAGCGTGATGTTTCGACTGGTTTTCATGACGACGGGCCTGCGCTGGCTACACAGCCCGGATCTGGGCGACATGCGCAACGCCATCCTGTCCGAGGATGACGACGGGCCGGATGGCGGTGGCATCCGCCCCGCCGGATCCCGCGCGCGGGTGCAAATGGCGCGCGGGCTTGCGGTGAATTGAGTCAGCCGGCCTGCATCAGGGCGGCGACACCGGGCAGGGTCTTGCCCTCCATCCACTCCAGAAACGCGCCGCCTGCGGTCGAGATATAGGTGAAATCCCCCGCCGCGCCGCTGGCGTTGAGCGCGGCCACCGTATCGCCGCCTCCGGCGACCGAGATGAGCTTGCCTGCCCGGGTCAATGCCGCCGCCTTCAGCGCGGCGGCATTGGTTGCCGCGTCAAAGGGTTCCAGCTCGAATGCGCCCAGCGGTCCGTTCCAGATCAGGGTCCGGCTCTTCTCGAAAATCGCCTTGATCGCCGCCAGGCTGTCGGGGCCTGCATCGAGGATCATGCCCTCGTCGGGGCAGCGGTCGGCGGGCAGGATCTGATGCGGCGCATGGCTTTCGAATTTCTCGGCCACCACCACATCGCTGGGCAGCACGATGGTGCAGCCCGCCGCCTCAGCCTTGGCCAGAATCTCGGCAGCGGTATCTTTCATGATGCGTTCGGCCAGCGATTTACCCACCGGCATCCCCTTTGCCACCAGGAAGGTGTTGGCCATGCCGCCACCGATCACCAGGTAATCGACCTTTTCGATCAGGTTGCCCAGCAACTCCAGCTTGGTCGAGACCTTGGCCCCGCCCACGACTGCCGTCACCGGGCGTTCGGGCTTGCCCAAGGCCTTTTCCAGCGCCTCAAGTTCGGCTTGCATCAGCCGCCCGGCGCAAGAGGGCAGCAGGCGCGCGATTGCCTCGGTCGAGCTGTGGGCGCGGTGTGCGGCGGAAAAGGCGTCGTTGCAATAGATATCGCCCAGCCGCGCCATGCCGGCGGCCAGTTCGGGATCGTTCTTGGTTTCGCTGGCGTGAAAGCGGGTGTTCTCCAAAAGCAGCACCTGGCCGGGCTGCAAGGCCTCGGCGGCCTCTTCGGCGGCGGGGCCGACGCAATCATCGGCAAACAGCACCTTGGTTTCAAAGGCGCGTTCCAGTGTTGGCACCAGCTGGCTCAGCGACAGGTTCTTGCGCCGCTCGCCGCCAGGGCGGCCGAAATGCGCCAGCAGGATGGGGCGGCCCCCGGCGGCAAGGATATCGCGGATGGTGGGCATCAGGCGGCGGATGCGGGTCGAGTCGGTCACCACCCCGTCCACGATCGGCACGTTGATATCGACCCGCACCAGCACGCGCTTGCCGTTCAGGTCCATGTCGTCGAGTGTTTTCCAGCCCATCAGCCGTAATCTCCTTGCTGCAATGCGTTTGCCGGTTTCTCTACCCGAATGGGCGCCCCCGTCAATGGCGTGCCTTGTCCATCCCGCGCGCGATGGTTAGGTTCCCGGCAAACATAGTGACAGGAGGGCCCGATGGCCGAAATCAAGGATCCCGAAAACACGATCATCGTCGAGCTGAAGGACGGCAATGTCGTCATCGAACTTCTGCCCGACGTGGCGCCCAAACATTCCGAGCGGATGAAGGAGTTGGCGCGCGCCGGCGAGTATGACAATGTCTGCTTTCACCGTGTGATCGACGGCTTCATGGCGCAGACCGGCGATGTGGCCAATGGCGACATGGAAGACGGGTTCAACATCCGTCGCGCGGGCACCGGTGGTTCCTCGCTGCCTGACCTGCCGGCCGAATTCTCGAAACTGCCGCATGACCGGGGCACCCTGGGCGCCGCGCGCTCGGCCAATCCGAACTCGGCCAACAGCCAGTTCTTCATCAACTTCAAGGACAACCATTTCCTGAACGGCCAGTATACCGTTTATGGCCGGGTGATTTCCGGCATGGAACATGTGGATGCCATCACCCGCGGCGAGCCGCCCGCGAATCCCGATCGCATGATCAGCGTCAAGGTGGCCGCAGATGTATAAGCTTGCGGCCCTTCTGGCGCTGTTCGCCGTTCCGGCGAGCGCGACCGGCCTCAAGATCGAGGTGGCGGGCGAGGCCAATGGCACCGTCACCATCGACCTGCTCGAGGATGTGGCCCCCCAACATGTGGAACAGATCACCGCGCTGGCGGCTTCGGGCGCCTATGACGGGGTGGTGTTTCACCGGGTGATCGACGGGTTCATGGCCCAGACTGGCGATGTGCAATATGGCCGCATGGGAGGCGACATGCGCCTTGCTGGGCGGGGCGGGTCCGACCGGCCTGACCTGCCGGCCGAGTTCTCGGATATCACCTATGAACGCGGTGTGGTGGGCATGGCGCGCGCGCAGGACCCCAACAGCGCCAACAGCCAGTTCTTCATCATGTTCGCCCCCGGCCCGTTCCTGGATGGTCAATATACCGTGGTGGGCAAGGTGACTGGCGGCATGGACGTGGTTGACGCGATCAAGCGCGGCACCGGTCCCAACGGCTCGGTGATCGGCCAGCCCGATCAGATGAAGTCGGTCACCGTGACCGACTGATCCAATGCCGCCGGCGCCCGGTATCGGGGCGCCGGCGGTTTCACGTTTGCGTGTGTGGGGTGGCGCGATCCCGTTTTGACGGCGATCCTTGGGTCGATTTGCGAACCCGAGAGGCTCCGGCATGCGCCTTCTTCCCCTCTTTCTTGCGATCTGGCTGGCTTTGCCAGCCCTGGCCGGTCCTGAGGTCTGGCGCCATGAATGGCCCGACACCGATTTTGGCAAGACAAGCGTTGCGCATTGGGGCGAGATCCTGTCGGGCGGGCCGCCCAAGGACGGTATCCCGGCGCTGAGCGATCCCGCCTTTCTGAGCTCCGCTGCAGCGAAGGGCCTGGAAGGGCGAGAGCCGGTGATCACCGTTGCGCTCCCCGGAGAGGTCGCGCGGGCCTATCCGCTGCGCTATCTGATGTGGCACGAGATCGTCAATGACCGCATCGGCACGGTGCCGGTGGCGGTGACCTTCTGCCCGCTGTGCAATTCGGGCCTGACCTTCGACCGGCGCAGCCCGGCGGGAGAGCTGGAGTTCGGGGTGACCGGCAAGCTGCGCAACTCAGACATGGTGATGTATGACCGCCAGACCCAGAGCTGGTGGCAGCAGGCGCAGGGGCTGGCGATCGTGGGCAGGCTGACGGGGACCGAACTGACGCCGCTGCCCAGCTGGATGGAGAGCTGGGACCAGTTCCGCGCCCATTATCCCGACGGGCAGGTGATGGCCGAACCGGCATTTCGCCGCGCCTATGGCCGCAACCCCTATGTGAGCTATGACAGCGCCCGACGCCCCTTTCTCTATGATGGTGAGGCACCACCGCATGGCGTCCCGGCACTGGCGCGGGTGGTTCGGGTGGGTGAACGTGCCTGGCCGCTGACGCGGGTGGCCGAAGCCGGGGTGCTGGAGGAGGCTGGTGTGCGGTTCGAATGGCGCGCCGGCCAGGCCTCGGCCCTTGATACGGCGCAAATTGGCGAGGGGCGCGATGTGGGGTCGATCCGGGTCCGCGACATGCAGGGGCGCGACATTGCCCATGACGTGATGTTCGCCTTTGCCTTTCACGCGTTCTGGCCCGGGGGCGAATGGATGCTGGGGGCGGATTGACGCGATCCGGCGCGGCCGGGCGGGCCGAGATTTTTCGACGAAAAATCTGGCGCCGCCCGGGTCGGACATTGCGCCAAATCAAAAGCGCCGCGGACGGCCCACGGCGCTTTGTTTGCTCTGAAAGAGAGAGGCCTCAGGCGCTTTCAGGCTTGGGCGCGGGTGCGGCCGCGGCCGGGTTGGCGGCGGGCTTGGCGGCGCGGCCCGGGTTCAGCGGGTCGTCCTGACGCTGCACCGAGCCTTCGAAATGGGCACCGCTCTCGATCGCGATGGTCTTGTGGATGATATCGCCCTCGACCCGCGCGGTCGAGGTCAGGCGCACCTTGAGGCCCCGCACCCGGCCCACGATCCGGCCATTGATCACCACGTCATCGGCGGTCACTTCGCCCTTGATGGTGGCGGTCTCGCCGATGGTGAGCAGATGCGCGCGGATATCGCCCTCGACCGAGCCTTCGACCTGGATGTCACCGGTGGTCTTGATATTGCCGGTGATATGCAGATCCGAGGACAGGATCGACGCCGGCGGCTTGGGCTTGGGCGCAGCTGCCTTGTAATCGCTCGGAGCGGGCGCGGCAGGAGCCGCGGGCGCGGCGGGTTTGGCCGCCTCGGGGGCCTTGGGGGCGGGCTCGTTGATTTTGCTCTTAGAAAACATTGCGTGAAGCCTTGATGTAAGTCATGGGGTTAACGGGTCTGCCGTTGACATGCACCTCATAGTGCAGATGCGTCCCGGTGGACCGACCGGTGCTACCCATATCAGCAATATGATCCCCGCGCGAGACCCTTTGGCCGACCTTTACACGGAGTTGCGAGTTATGGGCGTAATAGGTCTCGATCCCAAAGGCGTGGCGGATCTTGATCAGCTTGCCAAACCCCGACTGCCAGCCCGCATGGGTGACCACGCCATCGGCGGTGGCATGGATGTCGGTTCCATGCTTGCCCGCGAAATCCGACCCATTATGCATGCGCTTGCCGCCGGTCTTGGGGTCGCGCCGATAGCCGTAGCCGCTGGTAAAGCGCACCGCCGCGCGCACCGGAGAGGCAAAGGGCGCCTGTTCGGCGGCAATCCGGTAGAGGTTCAGCTGATCCATCTGTTGCAGCAGCTGGTTCGCGCGCAACTCGTCGGCCGAGGGCTCTTCACCGCGCGTGCTGAAGGATAAAGGGGTCAGCGGCCCGCCCTGGCCGCTATAGCCGCGCCGCACCTCTTCGATGATACGGTCGGTGGGCATGCCGGCGCTGCGGAACATCTTGTCCAGCGGTTCCAGCGAAATGGTCATTGCTTCTTCGAGTTGGCGGAAGATCTGGTCGTTGCGCTCTTCCATCAGCTTGATTTCCAGCTCCAGCTCGGCGCGGGCTGCCAGCGCCGATTGCGCATCGGCGCGGATCTGGTCGCGCTGTTCGGCGGTGCGTTCCAGTGCTGCGGCCATGAAATCCATCTGCGCGGGAACCTCGGCGGCGACCTGCTCGACGGCGGCGGTATCGCCCTTCTCGTCCAGCAGCCGTTCCAGCTCGGCGCGTGCCACTTCGCGCTGGCGCATGGTGGCGCGCAGGGTTGTCTGGATCACTTCGACCCCGGTTTCCAGCTCGCGCCGGCGGTTCTCCGAGGCGAGCAGTTCCGTTTGCATCGCTGAAATCTGGGTCAGGGCGGCGTTGAACCGTTGCTGTGCCGCGACCGCCTCGTCGGCGCGGGCGTCGCGCTCTTGCGAGAGGGCGTTCAGACGTTCCTGATAGGTGGCCTGATCACGCTTGGCCTGTTCGCGGAAATTGCTGGCACCGATGCTGTCCATCAACAGGATGGCGGTGGCGACGATGGTCCAGGCAACCAGCAATGTCGCCCCCCCAAAGGCGATCAGCTGTGTTTCGGACCGGAGCCGGATGAACCGGGTATCGCTGTCGGATTTCAGAAAGACACGGCGTTCGGGAAACCTGCTTTCCAGAAACGCGTGGATTTTGATTGCCAGACGTGTTCGCACGCGCCCATCCCTGTGTTGTCCCCTCGCAAGTCCCCGGGATGTGAGTGGTGCCGGGGCCTTGGCCCGTGTGAATACCGGCGTGGTGCCGATCGGGCAAGTTTCTTTACCAGATGAGGGGAAAGCGCGCCCATCGCGGTCCGGTTTCGGCGAAAATCCGCCGAAACCATGCGTTTGCATGGGGTCATCCGGCTAGATGTCGCGATTGCGCTGCGGTGTTTCCTCGGCCAGCGGCCAGTAGAAATCGGGCGGAAGCCCCGCCTCGGCGCGTTTTTCCTCGTTGAAGGGGGGCTTCAGCGCGCCGTGGAAATAGCGCCGGACAAGCGCGTGGAACGCGTCCTTGGGATCGGTATTCTCGCGCCCACACAGGAAGTGGAACCATTTCGAGCCATAGGCGACATGGCCCACTTCCTCGGCATAGATCACCTCGAGCGCGGCGACCGCCTGTGTCAGCCCGGCCTTGCGGAAAATGTCGATCATCCCCGGGGTCACATCCAGCCCGCGCGCTTCGAGCACCATGGGCACCACCGCCAACCGGCCTATCAGGTCTTCGGCGGTATCTTCGGCGGCGCGCCACATGCCGGCATGGGCCGGAAGGGCGCCATAATGGCTGCCGATATTCTCAAGAACATCGCAGACCATATTGAAATGCTTGGATTCCTCGTCCGCGCATTTCACCCAGTCGTCGTAGAACCCAACCGGCATCGGTACATGGCCGAAGCGCGCGATGATGTCCCAGTGCAGGTCGACCGCGTTCAGTTCGATATGCGCGACCGCATGCAACAGTGCGATGCGCCCGGCCTCGGACCCCGGACGCCTGCGGGGCACGTCGCGGGGGCTGAGCAGTTCGGGCCGCTCGGGCCGGGCGGGATGCAGCGGCGGGTGCGCAGTGCCCACCGCGATCGGGTCGGCTTCACCCTTACGGGCGGCAAACCAGGCGCTCGCGTGGCGGCGCGACAGCTCGGTCTTGGCGCGTCCGTCGGCGGTGGTCAGCACCTCGACGGCCATTTCGGTCAGGGTCAGGCTCACAGGGCGCGCACCGCGTCCAGCACCTCGTCCACATGACCGGCAACCTTGACCTTGCGCCAGACGCGCGCGATCCGGCCCTCGGCGTCGATCAGAAAGGTCGACCGTTCGATCCCCATGGATTTCTTGCCATACATGTTCTTTTCCACCCAAACGCCGTAGCGCTCGCAAACATCGCTTTCGGCATCGGACAGCAGCGGCGTGGTCAGCCCGTGCTTGGCGACGAATTTGTCATGTTTGGCCACCGTATCGCGCGAAATGCCCAACACCTGAGCACCGGCATCGGCAAAGGCCTGCAAATTCTCGGAAAAGCCGATGGATTCCTTGGTGCAGCCCGGAGTATCATCGCGGGGATAGAAGAACAGAACAACCGCGCGACCGCGCAGGTCGGACAGGCTGATCTCGCCGCCGCCATCGCGGGGAAGCGTGAATTCGGGGGCAATATCTGTGACGTCGGGCATCTGGGCACTCCGGCTGGGTTTCATGACTAGGTTACGCGCATAATAGGTCGCGGCGGAGAAGTTGGAAGACATCGACAAGATCTCGGGCGGGGACAAACCCGGAAAACCACGCCGCAGCCGGCGTCGGGTGACGTTGCTGTGGGCGATGCGCGGCACCGTGCTGCTGGTGTTTCTGGCGGTCTTTTCCGGGTTGATGCTGTTGGGCCAGACCCTTCAGGCGCCACCCTGGCTGCAAGCGCGGGTCGAGACGCGGCTGACCCAGGCGCTGGACGGGGTCAGCATCCGGTTTGGCGGCGTCTACTTCGTGATCAACAAAGGCTGGCGCCCGCGTCTGCGCCTGCGCGATCTCGAACTTTCCGATGCGGGTGGCCGGGTGATCGCCCGGCTAGCGGATGCCGAGGCCAGTCTGGCGATGCGACCCTTGTTGCGCGGTCAGGTCCAGCCCAAGCGGATCGTGCTGAATGGCGCCTCGGCCGCGCTGCGGCGCGATGCCCAGGGACAGTTCTCGCTGTCGCTGGGCGGGCAGGGTGGCGGTTCGGTGGGACAGGCGCCGACATTCGGAGAATTGCTGGAATCCTTCGATGCCGTGTTCCTGCATCCTCAGCTTGGCGCGCTCAACTCGGTTGAGCTGACGGCAGTGTCGCTCGACTACGAAGATTTGCGTCAGGGGCGCGGCTGGACGCTGGATGGCGGCCAGGTTCTGGTTACCCGAGGTGGCGGTGACCTGCGCATCGCCACCGAGTTCTCGCTGCTCAGCGGGCGCGACTATGCCAGCCGGTTCGAGGCCAATTATACCAGCACGCTTGGTGAACCCTCGGCCAGTTTCGGTATTTCGATCGAGGATCTGGCCGCCGCCGATATCGCGGCCCAGGCGCCCGCGCTGGCCTGGTTGCAGGTGCTGGACGCGCCGATCTCGGGCGCGCTTCGCGGTGGGTTCGACGCGGCGGGTACGCTGACCCCGATTTCGGCCACGCTCCAGATCGGGCGCGGGGCGCTGCAACCCAACCCGAACACGAGGCCGATTCCCTTCGCCTCGGCACGCACCTATTTTACCTATGACCCGGCCGAGCAGCGGCTGAGCTTTGCCGAGGTGGCGGTGGACAGCGCCTGGGGCGCGGCCCAGGCAGAGGGGGTCGCTTATCTCGATGGGGTCGAGCATGGGCGGCTCGACCGGCTGGTGGGACAGTTCGGCCTGCATGGTCTGCGAGTCAATCCCGCCGGGGTCTATCCTGAACCGCTGACCGTCGACCGGGCCGAGGTCGATTTCCAGATGACCCTCAACCCGTTCCGCCTGCGGATCGGGCGGATGGATGTGATCGACGATGGCCGGACGCTGCGGCTGGACGGGGATCTGGGGGCCGCGCCCGAGGGCTGGCAACTGGCCCTCGACGCGCAGCTGGACGCGATCACCCCGGCGCAGGTCCTGTCCTATTGGCCGGAAACCGTCGCGTCGAAACCGCGCGAATGGGTGACCGAGAACTTGGTCGAGGCGCAGCTGAGCGATCTTGACCTCGCGCTCAGGCTCCGGCCCGGGGCGCCGCCTGACCTCTATGCCGATTTCGACTTTGCCGAAGCGCATATCCGCTATGCCAAGACGCTGCCGCCGTTGACCCAGGCGCGGGGCCAGGCCAGCCTGCTGGGGGGCCGTTTCGCGGTGACTGCCGATGCGGGCGTGGTGGTGACCATCGAGGGGGGCGAGATCGACGCCACCGGCACCTCGTTCATCATTCCTGATATCGGCATTCGCAAATCGGCGCCGGGCATCGCCCGGATCTCGGCGAGCGGGCCGGTCACGGCCGCACTTTCGCTGTTGAACGAGCCGCCGCTCAGCATCCTCGACAAGGCCAACCTGCCCGTCGATCTGGCGCAGGGGCACACGCGCCTGTCGGGGACGTTGGCCTTGCCGCTCAAGGACAAGGTCACGATCGCCGATATGGAGTTCCACCTTGCCGGTGTGCTCGAAGGCGTGGCGAGCGAGGTGCTGGTGCCCGGCACGCCCGTTTCGGCGCCCCGACTGGAACTGACAGGGGACCAGACCAGGATCGCGCTGCAGGGTGCGGGTCTTTTCGGTACGGTCCCGGTGTCGATGCGCTGGCAGCAGCCGCTGGGACAGGGACAGCGCAGCAACTTGACCGGACGTATCGCCTTGACCCCAGATCTGGTGCGCGAGCAACGTCTGGGCCTGCCCGATGGCATGGTGACTGGGGCTGGCGAGGCGCAGTTCAGCCTTGGCATCGGCGGGGGCGAGCCGCTTCGGCTTGAAGCGCAATCGGATCTGGCGGGGGTGCGCCTGTCGCTGCCGGAGCTGGGCTGGTCGAAACCTCCCGGCAGCACGGGCCGGATGGCGCTGGTCGCGACACTTGGGCAGGGCGGGCAGGTCGAGGCAATCGAGGTAGATGCCGCCGGTTTGCGCATGCGGGGCAGCGTCGAGTTCAAGCCCGACCGCAGTTTCGAGCGCGCCCGTTTTACCTCGTTCGAGCTTGGCGACTGGTTGGCTGTGCCGGTCGAACTCATCGGTCGCGGTGCCGGGGCGGCACCCGATATCGCGGTGCAGGGCGGCACGCTGGACTTGCGCCGCGCCCGGTTCGGCAGCGGATCGTCGGGTGGTGACGGCGGTGGCGCGGCACCGGCGGTGAATCTCGTTCTCGACCGGTTGCAGGTCTCCGACAGCATGACGCTGACCGGTATGCGCGGCAGTTTCTCTACCGGCGGCGGGCTAAACGGTCGGTTCACCGGGGCGCTGAACGGGCAGGTGCCGATCACGGGGCAGATGATCGGGCGCGGTGCCCGCAGTGCGGTGTTCCTTCAGGCCGAAGATGCCGGCGCGGTTTTTCGCGCTGCCGGGATCCTCGACCAGGCGCATGGTGGAAGCTTTCAACTGGCGCTTGAGCCGGTCGGCGCCGAAGGCAATTACGACGCCCAATTGCGGGTGCGCAACACGCGGGTACGTGACGCGCCTGCGATGGCGGCGCTCTTGAACGCGGTGTCGCTGGTGGGGCTGCTTGACGAAATGTCGGGACAGGGCATCCTGTTCGGCGAAATTGACGGCAGGATGCGGCTGACGCCCAGGACGCTGACGATTCTCGAAGGCAGCGCCGTCGGCCCGTCGATCGGGGTGTCGATCAACGGTACCGTGGATACGGAAAACCGGGTGCTTGACCTGCGTGGCGTGGTCTCGCCTATCTATCTGCTCAACTCCATCGGCAGCGTGCTGACCCGCAAGGGAGAGGGGCTGATCGGGTTCAACTATACCCTGACCGGGCCGATGCAACGTCCACAGGTGCTTGTTAATCCACTGTCCGGGCTGACGCCCGGCTTTCTGCGCGACATTATCCGGGCGCCCGCGCCCAGCCTACCGGCGGTGCCCGAGGAAAACGCCGCCCCCGCGCCAGCCGCACCGGCGACCACGCCCGCCCCCGCGCCGCAACCTGCGCCCGCGCCGCGACCTGAGCCGTCGCACGGCGGGGATCGCTAGAGCGGTCGTCCGCTTGATCGGCGAATTGCCTGTGGTCAAAGCACGTGGCGCGCTCTATAGGCGCGGGCCATGAAGCTCAGCGATTTCGATTTCGACCTGCCCGACGACCTGATTGCCACGCGGCCCGCCCAGCCGCGATCCTCTGCGCGCCTGCTGGTGGCTCGGGGCGATGCGATCACCGACGCGGTGGTGCGCGATCTGCCCGACTGGCTGCGTCCGGGCGACCGGCTGGTGCTCAATGACACGCGGGTGATCCCCGCACGGCTGAGCGGCACCCGCCAGCGCCAGAGCGCGCAAGGGCCGGTCACGGCCCGGATCGAGGTCACCTTGCTGGAGCCGCGCGCCGATGGCGGCTGGAGCGCGCTGGCGAAACCTCTGCGCAAGTTGCGTGAGGGAGAAACCATCAGCTTTTCCAGAGATCTGTCGGCGGATGTCGAAGTGATCAAGGACGGGCAGGCGCATCTGCGCTTCAACCTGACCGGCCCCGATTTCGACGCCGCGCTGGCCCAGGCGGGTGCGATGCCGTTGCCGCCCTATATCGCCGCCAAACGCGCCGCCGACGAGCAGGACAAGACCGATTACCAGACCGTCTGGGCCCGCCATTCCGGCGCGGTGGCAGCGCCCACCGCCTCGCTGCATTTCGACGAGGCGCTGCTGGCGGCGCTGGCCGCACACGGTGTTACCTTTACCCATGTTACCCTGCATGTGGGCGCGGGCACCTTTCTGCCGGTCAAGGTCGAGGACGTGACCACCCACAAGATGCATGCCGAATGGGGGCGGGTCAGTGCCGAGGCCGCGGCCGAGATCGCCGCCACCAAGGCGGCAGGCGGCCGGGTGATTCCGGTTGGCACCACCGCGCTGCGCCTGATCGAAAGCGCCGCGCGTGGCGGGCAGATCGCGCCCTGGGAGGGTGAGACCGATATTTTCATCTATCCCGGCTTCGAATTCCGCGTTGCCGACGGGTTGATGACCAATTTTCACCTGCCCAAGTCGACGCTGCTGATGCTGGTCTCGGCCCTGATGGGGCAGGATCGCATTCGCGAAATCTATGCCCATGCGGTGGCAAATCGCTATCGGTTCTTCTCTTATGGGGATGCGTCGCTTTTGCTGCCGGGCTAGGCGATAACGGATGAGACCCGGACCCGTTTGTCATGGACAAGCAGAGGTTCGACCCTTGATACTTTGGGCTGAGCGCCCGCAACCGCACAAAGGCAATCACGATGCTTCAGGTTCTTTCCAGCGCATGGGCGCTGCTTTTGGGCATTGGCCTGTTGATGGTGGGCAACGGTCTGCAAGGCACCCTCTTGGGTGTGCGGGGCGAGATCGAGGGGTTTTCCACCTTCGAGATGTCGTTGGTGATGTCGGCCTATTTCGTCGGTTTCCTGGGCGGCTCGCGCATGGCGCCCGAGATGATCCGCCGGGTCGGGCATGTGCGGGTGTTCGCGGCGCTGGCCTCGTTCATCTCGGCTGTGATGATCCTCTATCCTGCTTTTGCAAATACCTATGTCTGGATGCTGGGGCGGGTGATCATCGGCTTCTGTTTTTCGGGCGTTTATGTCACTGCTGAAAGCTGGCTGAACAACGCCGCCGACAACACCAACCGGGGCAAGGCGTTGTCGCTTTACATGATCGTGCAGATGACCGGCATCATCGTGGCCCAGGGGCTGATCCAGGTGGGCGACCCGGGCGGTTACGAGGCGTTCATCATCGCCTCGATCGTGGTTTCGATCTCGTTTGGTCCGATTCTGCTGTCGATCTCGCCGACGCCGGCCTTTGACAGCACCAAACCGATGAGCCTGAAGGCACTGATGCAGACATCTCCGCTGGGCTGTGTCGGCATGTTCCTGCTGGGCGGCGTGTTCTCGGCCCAGTTCGGGATGAGCGCGGTCTATGCCGCCAATGTCGGTCTGACGCTGTCGCAACTGTCGATCTTTGTCGCCACCTTCTATGTGGGCGCGCTGGTGGTGCAGTATCCGCTGGGCTGGCTGTCGGACCGGATGGACCGGCGGGTGCTGATCCTGTTTGTCGCGCTGGTCGGCGGCGGCGGTGCGATGCTGGGCGCGGTGATGGGTGGCCAGTTCGAATTCCTGCTGCTGGCGGCGCTGATCATCGGTGGGCTGTCCAACCCGCTCTATTCGCTGCTGATCGCCTATACCAACGACTATCTCGACTATGACGACATGCCGGCGGCCTCGGGCGGGTTGGTGTTCATCAACGGGCTGGGGGCGATTGCCGGTCCGGTCACCACCGGTTGGCTGATGTCGGACGGGGTGTTCGGCCCGCCGGGCTTCTTCTTCTTCATCGCATCGCTGATGTTCGCGACCGCCGCCTATGCCGCGTATCGCGCGACTCAGCGCCCCTCGACCCCGGTCGAGGAGACCAGTTCCATGGCCTACATGTATCCAACCGCCTCGCCGGTGGCGATCGAGATGGCGCAAGAAGTGGCATTCGAGGCCGATCAGGAGGCAGAAGAGCAGAAATAGGCGATTTTTCCCCTTGCTTCATGACGCATTGTTGCAAATCGTTACTGTTACAGAATTGTAAAAAGGCGTTTAATCCCCAGTAACCTGGGGACAAAAGGAGAGTGGAGACAGACCGATGGTCGGCCCCGAAGACGTATTGAAGTTCTGGCTGGACGAAGTGGGTCCCGCCGGATGGTATGCCCAGGACGAGGCGTTGGACGCCCGGATCAGGGACAAGTTCCAGCCCACATGGGAAGCAGCCGCAGAGGGCAGGTTCTCGCTGTGGCTCACCTATCCCAGCGGGGTTCTGGCCTATATCATCCTCACCGATCAGTTCCCCCGCAACATGTTCCGCGGCTCGGGTCAGGCCTTTGCCACCGACCGGGCGGCGCTGATTGCCGCCAAATGCGCGGTGGACAAGGGCTGGGATCTGAAGATCGACGAACCGGCGCGGCAATTCTTCTATCTGCCGATGATGCATTCCGAAAACCTGTGCGATCAGGAACGCTGTGTGCGGCTGATGTGCCAGCGGATGCCCGAATCAGGTGCATCGAACCTGTTGCATGCGCGCGCCCATCGCGAGGTGATCCGCAAGTTCGGTCGGTTCCCCTATCGCAATCAGGCGCTTGACCGGGCCAGCACCCAGAGCGAGGCCGACTATGTCTCGCATGGCGGTTATGGCGCCACAGTGCAGCAATTGCAGCGCAAGGCGAGCTAGGTTCAGGCGCCGTCCGACGCCGGCTTGCAGCCGCGAAGGTCCGAAAGTCCGCGTACCAGACGGTCGGCAGCGGTCTCGAAGGCGCGATCCAGCAATTGATCGGGCAGGGTGGCCAGATTGGCCATCCGCGCCTGCATCCCGTCAAGGCGCGTTTCCAGCGCATCGAGGCGGTTATTAAGCCGCTCTGCCGCCTCTGTGCCCTGTGCGGCGCCCAGATCGGCGCGGAGGCCGGAAAGCTCGGCCCGAACCCCGGCGACCTCATCCCGCAACGGTGCCAGCGCGGCGATCCCGGCGGAAACGCGCTCACTTACCGTGTCCACGGTCGCCATCATCCGCCAGCCCAGGAACAGGCAAAGCGCCACCAGGATCAGCGTTGCATTCAGAAATGCCAGAAACAGGTCCTTGAGGGTTTTCTTCACGTCCGCTCTCCACATCGCCGGTCCTGCCCTCGGTTCTAGCGCAAAGACAGGTGCCGGTATAGGCTGGCATGGCGGGTGTATCGCCGCTGTCCCTGCGTCACATTTGTCGCGGAGGAGGACTGTTGATGTGTGCAAAAAATTAGTTTAATGGTAAACTAGTTTTCAGAGCGGGTCTGGCCGAGGGAAGAACATGGCTGAAAAATCCTATGACGTGATTGTAATCGGTGCCGGACCGGGGGGCTATGTGGCTGCCATCCGCGCGGCGCAGCTGGGGCTCAAGACCTGTGTGGTCGAGCGCGAGCATCTCGGCGGCATCTGCCTCAACTGGGGCTGCATCCCGACCAAGGCGCTGCTGCGCTCGTCCGAAGTGTTCCACCTGATGGAGCGCGCCAAGGAATTCGGGCTGAAGGCCGACAATATCGGCTATGACCTCGACGCGGTGGTGAAACGCTCGCGCGGGGTGGCCAAGCAGCTGTCGGGTGGCATCGGCCACCTGATGAAGAAGAACAAGATCGACGTGGTGATGGGCGAGGCGACGATCCCGGCCAAGGGCAAGGTGTCGGTCAAAACCGACAAGGGCACCCAGGACCTGGCCGCCAAGAACATCGTCCTGGCCACCGGAGCCCGTGCGCGCGAACTGCCGGGGCTCGAGGCGGACGGCGATCTGGTCTGGACCTACAAGCACGCGCTGCAACCGGTGCGGATGCCCAAGAAACTGCTGGTGATCGGCTCGGGCGCCATCGGCATCGAATTCGCCAGCTTCTACAACACGTTGGGCGCCGACACGACCGTGGTCGAGGTGATGGACCGCGTGCTGCCGGTTGAAGACGCCGAAATCAGCGCCTTTGCCAAGAAGAGCTTTGTCAAGCAAGGCATGAAGATCATGGAGAAATCCATGGTCAAGCAGCTGGACCGCGCCAAGGGAAAGGTCACTGCCCATATCGAGACCGGCGGCAAGGTCGAGAAACTGGAATTCGACACGGTGATCTCTGCTGTCGGCATCGTCGGCAATGTGGAAAACCTCGGGCTCGAAGCGCTGGGGGTCAAGATCGACCGCAGCCATGTGGTGACCGACGCCTATTGCCGGACCGGGGTCGAGGGGCTGTATGCCATCGGCGATATCGCCGGCGCGCCCTGGCTGGCGCACAAGGCCAGCCACGAGGGCGTGATGGTGGCCGAGCTGATCGCGGGCAAACATGCCCACCCGGTCAAACCCGAAAGCATCGCAGGCTGCACCTATTGCCATCCGCAGGTGGCATCGGTCGGTTATACCGAGGCCAAGGCCAAGGAACTGGGTTACGACATCAAGGTCGGCCGCTTCCCCTTTATCGGTAATGGCAAGGCGATTGCACTGGGTGAGGCCGAAGGCATGGTCAAGACCATCTTCGACGCCAAGACCGGCGAACTGCTGGGCGCGCATATGGTGGGGGCCGAGGTGACCGAGATGATCCAGGGCTATGTGGTGGGACGCCAGCTGGAGACCACCGAAGAGGACCTGATGCACACGGTCTTCCCGCACCCGACGCTGAGCGAGATGATGCACGAAAGCGTTCTGGACGCTTACGGTCGCGTCATTCATATGTAAGATCAGTCGCTTCTGTGGAAAAGATAACCCTCGCCCAGCGACGCCGGGCGAGGGTTTTCTTATTCCACCACCACCGCGCGGCGGGCCAGGATACGCGCGTCCGCGACGGTCGAGACATAGCGCAGCTCGTAGGTGCCGGGCGTGTCCGGGGCCTGCACCTGCAAAGTCGCGCCATCGCTGGCATAGGCATAACCGAGATAGTCCAGCACGCCCGCCTCCGGGGTGACAAAGGTGACATAGTCGCCGTCATAGGCCGGTCCGGTATGGGTCACCGCCACCAAGCTGCCCGCCGCCACCCGGTCAGGCGCTTCCAGCGTCACGCTCAGGTCAGTCACCGTGATGGGCTGGCTCACGGCCACCGAACTGTCCTGACCCACCACATAGCGCAGCTGATATGCGCCGGGTTCCAGCGGCATCCGCAGCCCCACGGGGTTGCCGTCGCGCACATAGGCATAGGTCAGGTAATCGTTGCCATCACCGCTGGCATCTAGGGCCGCGACGGTCAGGAAATCCTCGTCGAACCCGCCACCGGACCATTCCACCTGCACCAGACTGCCCGCCGGGGCAGTGCCTGGCGCATCCAGAGAGAAGCTGCGCTCGCTCACCGTGATCGGCAGGCGGGCAAGGGTCTGGATCCCGTCCGCCAGCACATAGCGGATCTCATACGCGCCGGGTTCCACCGGCAGGCGGAGCGGCAACGGGTTGCCCTTGGCGGTGTATTCAAATGTCAAATAGCTGGCGTCATCGGCGCCCACCGGACCGGCGGCCAGATAATCGCCATCGCCATCCGGGCCGGTCCAGGTCACCGCGACCATGCCGCCCGCCATCCCACTGGCAGGCGCCGAGAGGGTGGCGGCGGGCAGGGCGGCGGCAAAGACGATCTCGACCCCCTCGCGCCCGCCGGGTTTCAGGGTGACCCGACGTTCCTCGACCGCTTCATCCGACAGGCGCAGCGCGCGGACCAGATAGCTGCCGGGGGGCAGTTCGGTCTCGCCGCTCATCCCCTGGGTTGCATCCATGGCCTGCGCGCCATCCTCGGTGAACACTTCCCAGACCACCTCGACCTTGCGGAATGTGCTGCCATAGGCCTCGGTCGCGGAAAAGATCAGCCGGGCGGGGCCGGGCGCGGGGTCGGGTTTCACCGTGGCGGCGGCGGTCAGCGCCGCGCCCAGCTCGTCAGCGTTCGAGGCACTGCGGAACGTCCCGCCGGTCTGGTCCGCCAAGCATTGCATCTGCGCCAGCGCCTGCGGGTCGTCAATGTCGAACCCCACCACATGGGCGGTGAAATCGACGCCCGCCGCCTCAAGCGCGGCGGCGGTGGCGCAGGGATCGGCGTCACAGGTCTCGACCCCGTCCGAGACAAGGATCACGGTCGCCTTCTCCTCGGTATAGCGCAGCGCTTCGGCAGCCTGCCGCACCGCCTCGAGCATCGGCGTCTTGCCCTTGGGTTTCAGCCCCTGCACCGCGCTGGCAATGGCCGCCCGGTTGCCGGGTGCGGGGGGCACCAGCGTTTCAATATCGGCGCAGTCGCCCTTGCGCCGGTGACCGTAAACGGTCAGGCCCAGAGGCTGTTCGGCGGGCAGATTGCCGAGCAGGTCATTTACCACGTCGCGGGCGATCTCGATCTTGGCCTTGCCCTCGATCTGTCCCCACATCGAGCCGGACCCGTCGAGAACCAGAATGGCCGAAGGGTGCTCTTGGGCGGCAAGGGGTTCGGAAAGACACAGCGCCAACGCGGTCAGTCCAATTCTTTTCATTCAAAACCTCGTCTACAAAGCGAATTTTTCACGCGAAATTCCGTCGCGTTGCGGCAGATTACGATCTGGCGGGCAGGCCGAAAGGGGAAAAACGGTGCCCTCCGGCGCTTTTGTGCGAGGCGTCGGGCAATAGCGTCTGGACGGGCTGCGTGGGGGCTGTTTACCTGTCCCGGACAACAGGAGGAACGCGTGGCCAGTCTGAACCGGATTGCAATGGCACGGTCGAGCCGCCGGATGATCCGTGACCTGGGCCCCGAGGGGTTGGAGGTTGCCGAGATTTCGGGAAAATGGGGGCAGCAGTTCCCGTTCCGCAGCTATCGCCGCTTCATCTATCCCGAATACGACATATGTGCCGGGCCCTATTGCGACGAGGCCGGGGAGATCGAGCAATTCGACCTGATTCTGGCCAATCAGGTCTGGGAACATCTGGACCGGCCTTATGAGGCGACGCTGAACGTGCTGGAAATGCTGCGACCGGGCGGGCATTTCTGGCTGGCGGTGCCGTTCTTTGTTCCGTTTCACGCGGCGCCCATGGACAATTCGCGCTGGTCGGCGCGGGGCTTGCGGAATTTCCTGATTGAATGCGGCTTTGCCGAGGGTGAGATTAGGGCCGAGCAATGGGGCAATCGCCATGCGGCCTTGCGCAATCTCGAAACGCCCTGGCCCCCGGAATACCGTCCCGAGACCGATCCGCTGGACAACGATCCGAATTTTCCGATCTGCGCCTGGGCGATTGCCCGCAAGACCTGACGCCTGTCAGGCGCGCTCGATCCGGCCGCCCGCGCGGGCCCAATGTCCGAGACCGCCCAGATTATGGACTTCGGGATAACCCAGGCCCAGCAACAGCTTACGCGCCCGGGCCGAACGTCCGCCCGAGGCGCAATAGACCGCGATCCGCGCCGCATCCTTCAGGCGCGGCTCGAACTCTGGATGGCGGCGGTCGGCTCTGTCCGACAGGCGCATCAGCGGGATGTGCAGGGCGCCGGCGGCCTTGCCGGTGGCGGCCAGTTCCCCCGCCTCGCGCACGTCGATCAGCAGTAGGTCACCGCGGTTGGCCGCGTCGACCGCCTCGCTGACGCTGAGTCCCGACTGGGCGTGTTTGCGGAAAAAGAACATCTGGAACCTGTCCGAGTGGTTGCGGGTTTTCGCCAATTTAACATTCAATACATTGAATGCAACGCCAAAACCTTTGCATCTGACATTTGTTCCCTTTACGTTCCGTTAATCGGGTTGGAGACTCACGGCGCTTCGCCTATCTCTGTGGCATTGGGTCCGAGGGCAGTTCATGGCTGAGCAGAAGTTCATCGAGGTACGCGGCGCGCGCGAGCATAATCTCAAAGGGATCGACGTGGATATTCCGCGCGATCAGTTGGTGGTGATCACCGGCCTTTCCGGGTCGGGCAAGTCGAGCCTCGCCTTTGACACCATCTATGCCGAAGGCCAGCGGCGCTATGTCGAAAGCTTGTCGGCCTATGCCCGCCAGTTCCTGGACATGATGGAAAAGCCGGATGTGGACCATATCAGCGGTCTTTCCCCGGCGATTTCCATCGAGCAGAAAACCACCAGCAAGAACCCGCGTTCGACCGTTGGTACGGTGACCGAGATCTATGACTATATGCGGTTGTTGTTCGCGCGCGCGGGCACGCCCTATAGCCCCGCGACCGGCCAGCCCATCGAGGCGCAGCAGGTGCAGGACATGGTCGACCGGATCATGGCGATGGAGGAGGGCACGCGCGGCTATCTGCTGGCCCCCATCGTGCGCGACCGCAAGGGCGAATATCGCAAGGAATTCCTGGAGCTGCGCAAGCAGGGCTTTCAGCGGGTCAAGGTCGACGGCCAGTTCTATGAGCTGGACGAGCCGCCCACTCTCGACAAGAAGTTCCGCCATGACATCGACGTGGTGGTGGACCGGATCGTGGTGCGCGAGGGGCTTGAAACCCGGCTGGCCGACAGCCTGCGTACCGCTTTGGATCTGGCCTCGGGCATCGCGATTCTGGAGACCGCGCCACGGGGCGGCTCCTCGGCCCCGGGCGGGGCCTCGTCGCCGGGCGAGGAGGGCTCGCAAGAGACCGAAGAGCCGTTGCGCATCACCTTTTCCGAGAATTTCGCCTGTCCGGTCTCGGGCTTCACCATCCCCGAGATCGAACCGCGCCTCTTCTCGTTCAACGCCCCCTATGGCGCCTGCCCGAAATGCGACGGCCTGGGGGTCGAGCTGTTTTTTGACGAACGTCTCGTGGTGCCAGATCAGAGCCTCAAGGTCTATGACGGCGCGCTGGCGCCCTGGCGCAAGGGCAAGTCGCCCTATTTCCTGCAAACGATCGAGGCCATCGCCCGCCACTATCAGTTCGACAAGAACACCCCATGGAAGGATCTGCCCGAGAAGGTGCAGCAGGTGTTCCTGCGCGGCTCGGGCGACGAGGAAATCCCGTTCCGCTATGACGAGGGTGGTCGCGTCTATCAGGTCACCCGCAGTTTCGAAGGCGTCATCCCCAACATGGAACGCCGCTATCGCGAGACCGACAGCAACTGGATCCGCGAAGAGTTCGAGCAATACCAGAACAACCGGCCCTGCGGTGCCTGCGGTGGCTACCGGCTCAAGCCCGAGGCGCTGGCGGTCAAGATCGCGGGCCTGCATGTGGGCGAAGTGGTGCAGATGTCGATCAAGGAGGCTTATGCCTGGATCGACACCGCGCCCGCTGCGCTGAGCGCCCAGAAAAACGAGATTGCCCGGGCCATCCTCAAGGAAATCCGAGAGCGACTGGGATTCCTGAATAACGTGGGATTGGAATATCTTACGCTGTCACGTTCAAGTGGCACGCTGTCGGGCGGCGAAAGCCAGCGCATCCGATTGGCCAGCCAGATCGGTTCCGGCCTCACCGGTGTGCTCTATGTGCTTGACGAGCCGTCCATCGGTTTGCACCAGCGTGACAATGACCGCCTGCTGACGACGCTCAAGAACCTGCGGGATCAGGGCAATACGGTGATCGTGGTCGAACATGACGAGGAAGCGATCCGCGAGGCCGATTACGTCTTTGATATCGGCCCCGGTGCGGGCGTGCATGGCGGGCAGGTGGTCAGCCACGGCACGCCCGCCCAGATCGCCGCCGATGCGGCCTCGGTCACCGGGCAATACCTGTCGGGCAGCCGCGAGATATCGGTCCCGGCCGAGCGCCGCCCGGGCAACGGCAAAAAGCTGACGGTGGTCAAGGCGACGGGCAACAACCTGCGCGAGGTCACCGCAGATTTCCCGCTGGGCAAATTCGTCTGTGTCACCGGTGTTTCCGGCGGAGGTAAATCGACGCTGACCATTGAGACCCTGTTCAAGACCGCCAGCATGCGCCTCAACGGCGCCCGTCAGACGCCCGCGCCCTGCGAAACCATCAAGGGGCTCGAGTTCCTCGACAAGGTGATCGACATCGACCAGCGCCCCATCGGGCGCACCCCGCGGTCAAACCCCGCCACCTATACCGGTGCCTTCACGCCCATTCGTGACTGGTTCGCAGGGCTCCCCGAGGCCAAGGCGCGCGGCTACAAGCCGGGGCGGTTCAGCTTCAACGTCAAGGGTGGCCGGTGTGAGGCCTGCCAGGGCGACGGCGTCATCAAGATCGAGATGCACTTCCTACCCGACGTCTATGTCACCTGCGAAACCTGCAAGGGCGCGCGCTATAACCGCGAGACGCTGGAGGTGAAGTTCAAAGGGAAGAGCATCGCCGATGTGCTTGATATGACTGTGGAAGACGCGCAGGAGTTCTTCAAGGCGGTGCCGTCGATCCGCGAAAAGATGGACGCGCTGTCGCGCGTCGGTCTCGGCTATATCAAGGTCGGCCAGCAGGCCACGACGCTCTCAGGCGGCGAGGCGCAGCGGGTGAAGCTCAGCAAGGAACTCAGCCGCCGCTCGACCGGGCGCACGCTCTATATTCTCGATGAACCCACCACGGGCCTGCATTTCGAGGATGTGCGCAAACTGCTCGAAGTGCTGCATGAACTGGTCGAGCAGGGCAACACGGTGGTGGTGATCGAACATAATCTGGACGTGGTGAAAACCGCCGATTGGATCATCGACATCGGGCCCGAGGGCGGCGATGGCGGTGGCATGATCGTGGCCGAGGGCACGCCCGAGGACGTGGCCAATGCCGAGCGCAGCCATACCGGGCGCTACCTGAAACCGATGCTGAACTCTGAGCGGGTGGCGGCGGAATAACCGCCGCTACCCCGGGCGCACTCAGGCAGGATGCGCCCGCGCCTGCCTCGCCAAAAGCAGCGGCAGCAGGAACAGCGCCAGAAACCCGCTGTTCATCACCACGTTGAACGCGGCGCCGGCCAGAACCGATCCGGCGCTGTCGATCACGAACCAGGCCAGCACCCCGCGCAGGATGATCCGCCCGCCAGTCTCGGCGTCGCTGGCATAGACGTCGCGCACCACCTGCCAGATCATCACGCCCAGCCCGACCAGCAAACCACCGCTGATCGCGGTCATCAACCGCACGGCGGCGCTGTCCAGCCGGTCTGCCCCGTCCAGCGGCAATATGGCAAGGTCCAGAAACATCTCGAGTGCCGCGCGCTGGTCCAGCGCGATGGTGGCGAACATCGCCAGCCCGAACAGCGCGCTGACAACAGCGGCGAGCGACAACAGGCGGGTGGCGCGGTCGTGGGTCATCTTATCTCTCCATTTCTGATGCTGGGGTCAGCCTGTCACCGCAAAGCGCGGTAAAACAATTACCTGAGGGGTAAGTGAATTCCGCGCCCGATGCCTTATGCTGGGACAAGCGGAGGGCAGGGATGACGGATACATTCGGAGTTGTACTACGGGAATGGCGCCAGTTGCGCCGGATGAGCCAGATGGATCTGGGCCTCTCCGCCGGGGTCTCGCCCCGCCACATCTCGTTTCTGGAAACCGGGCGTGCCCGACCCAGCCGGGGCATGGTGCTGCGGCTCTGTGACGAGCTGGAGGTGCCCGGCAGCGCCCGCAACCGCTGGCTCACATCGGCGGGGCTGGCGCCTGCCTATCACAACCGGGCAGGCGATGCGCCCGAAATGGCGCCGCTGACGCAGGCGGTGGACTGGATGCTGTCCCGCCACGCGCCCTATCCAGCGATGGCGGTAGACCGGCACTGGTGCCTCAAGGCGATGAACCACCCGGCCCAGGCGATGTTTGCCGCCACCGGGCTGGGGGCGGGGGACAGTCTGATCGACGCGCTTCTGGACAATCCCACGCTGGCGGCAGCGCTGGAGAACCGGGCCGAGATCGAACGGCTGAGCCTGGCACGCCTGCGTACCGAACTGGCGCATTTCGGTCGCGACGCGGTGCTGGAACGGGCGGTGGCGCGGCTGGCGGACAGGGTCGCCGCCCAGCCCGACACGGCGGGCGATCCAATGCCTGCCGTGATCCCGGCGCGTTACCGGCTGGGGGCGGCGGTGCTTTCCTTTTTCACCACGATCACCCAGTTCGGCGCCACCGGCGACATCGCCATGTCCGAACTCAGGATCGAGATGTTCTTTCCCGCCGATGACGCCACCCGGCACGCGGTACAGGTGCTCTGGGGGAATGCAACGCCCGGAGATTGAGACACCGAGCCATTGCGCTATGCTTTGACCGGGGATCAGAGGAGGACGACAATGCGCAAGTTGCAGACCCAGGGCGTGCATCACATCACCCTGACCGGCGCCGACCGGCAGAGCACCATCGATTTCTGGGAGGGGGTACTGGGCATGCCCTTCGTGTTCGATCAGCCCAATCTCGACAATCCGGACGAGGGCCATGTCTATTTCGACCCCGGCGACGGGCGCCTGATCACCGTGTTCACCAACGAGACGCGCAAGGGAACGCCCGACCGCACGCCCACCGATCCGGGCTGCGTGCATCACATCGCCTTCAACGTGTCACAGGCCACGTTCTGGCAGGCGGTCGAACGTCTGGACGAGCGCGGCATCGAGCATTCCGGCCCGCGCGACCGGGGGTTTATGGATTCGATCTATTTCAAGGATCCGCTGGGCCTACTGATCGAACTGGCCAGCTATCGGTTCGACCCGCCGGTGGGTTGCACCCATGCCGATGTGCTGATCCGCGCGCACCGGATCCGGGTGGCGCGCGGTGACTACAATATCGACCGCATCCATCTGGCCGATGCAATCGAGGCGCTGGTGAGCGATCGGCAGGATAGCCTGTCCAAAGATCGGGGGCCGAAAAACCCCTGGTAAATCGGGGGTGGGAAGTCAATTTCCTTGCTGACACCGCCCCATTTGGCGGTCCATGCTGCGTGCGACCCTTCCCGAGTTGAAAGGACGCCTGATGGCAACGCGGAAACGGCCCAACATCCTGCTGGTTATGGCCGATCAGATGACGCCCTTCATGCTCGAGGCCTGCGGTGGCACCGGTGCCCGCACCCGGCATCTGAGCCGACTGGCCGACCGCGCGGTGCAGTTCACCAATGCCTATACGCCCAGCCCGATCTGTGTGCCGGCCCGATCCTGTTTCATGACCGGGCTGTATACCTCGACCACCGGTTGCTACGACAACGGCGATCCCTATCACAGTTTCCTTCCCACCTTTGCCCATTACCTGACCAATGCGGGCTATGAAACGGTGCTGTCGGGCAAGATGCATTTCATCGGCGCCGACCAGTTGCACGGATTCCAGCGGCGCCTGAACCCCGATATCTACCCTTCGGGGTTCCTGTGGTCCTATCCGCTGCCGCCCGAAGGGGACGCCTCGTTCCAGGCCTTTGATTTCACGCCGCAATACCTGGCTGAGAATATCGGACCCGGCTGGTCGAAAGAGCTGCAATATGACGAGGAGACCCAGTTCCGGGCGCTGGAATACCTGCGCCACGCCCCGGACAGGCCCTGGATGCTGACCGTCTCCTTTACCAACCCGCATCCGCCCTATGTGGTGCCGCGCCCCTATTGGGAGATGTACAAGGACGCCGACATCCCGCTGCCGGATTATCCCGATGACATGGACGCGCGGTATTCCGATTTCGATCACGCGCTGCGGCGCTGGCACGGCCTGCATCAGCGCGGCCACGAGATTCGCGACCCCCGGAACCTGATCGCCATGCGGCGCGGCTTTGCGGCGCTGGCTCATTATGTCGACGACAAGATCGGTGCGTTGCTCGAGGTGCTGGACGAGACCGGCCAGCGCGACGAGACGGTGATCATCGTCACTTCGGATCATGGCGAGATGCTGGGCGAAAAGGGGCTGATCCAGAAACGCAGCCTCTATGAATGGTCGGCACGCATCCCGCTGATCATCGACCTGCCCGGCGCGGCACCCAGCCGGATCGACACGCCGGTGTCGCTGCTGGACCTGCCCGCCACGCTGATCGAGTTGGCCGGTCAGACACCGGTCGCGCCGCTCGAGGGACGATCCCTGCTGGGCGCGGTGCGGGGGCAGGGGCTGGATACCGTACCCATCGTTTCGGAGTACCATGGCGAGGGCATCATGCGGCCCAGTTTCATGGTGCGGCTGGGCGACTGGAAATATCACTATTGCCATGGTTCGGCGCGGCAGCTCTACAATCTGGCCGAGGACCCGGGCGAATGGCACAACCGGGCCGGAGAGCCGGACCTTGCCGAAACCGAGGCGCGGCTTGACCGGGTGATCACCGGCGGCAGTTTCGATCTGGAGCGGATCGCGCGCGAGGTCTGGGAGCGGCTGCCGCTCAAACAGGTGGTCAACGCCGCCATGCAGCGCAACGGCACCGCCTGGGATTATCGTCCCGACCCGGATACGGGCCGGAACTATGTGCGCTCGTGACGCTCAGTTCAGGATGTCGGCCACAGCACCGATCAGGTTCAGCACCTTGTGGGTGTCGCGATCGACCTGATACACATAGTCGCCCGCCCGAACGTAATAGCCATTCTGCTTCAGACCATAGCGATACGGGTTGTCGATCCAGACATAATCCCCGTCGATACGGTCGCCGATGCCATAGCGCGCCTTCACCTGTCCGGGCGGCACACAGGGCACCGCCTTCTTCGCCAGGCCCGGCGGACAGTGCACCGCGTTGGCCGGGTTGGCCGAGCGGGTCACCTTGACCTTGTTCTCGCCCTTCTGGGCGCCCTTGCCATTCCCATTGCCATTTCCGGCCAGCACCGGTGCGGCTGACAGGGACAGGCTCAGGACAAGCAATCCCGGGAGTATCCGTTTCATGCGTTTACCTTCCGATTGCGTCCGGCGACTGGCCGGATCTGGGAAATAGATGAGGTCAAAACGGGTTTTGTGCAAATCGATACGCGAAAACCCGCCGGCAGGGGTGCCGAGGGGTCTGGCTTCTTTCTGGTGAGAAATACTCCCGGGGTGAATTGGCCGCAGGCCAAGAGGGGCGGCGCCCCTTATCCCCGTGTGCGTTTCTCGAACCGGGGCAGCATGGCGCTGAAATCCATGCCCTTGCCATCCTCTTCCTCGACGAACCGGGCGTATAGCGCCTCGGCCAGCTGACCCATCGGCGTATCCGCATCGGCGCTGCCGGCGGCCTGCTGGCTCAGCCGCAGATCCTTGAGCATCAGTTCGGCGGCGAAACCGGGCTTGTAATCGTTGTCGGCGGGCGATTGCGGCCCCACTCCCGGTGCCGGGCAATAGGCGTTCATCGTCCAGCTATAGCCCGACGAGGTCGAAACCACGTCGAACATTTTCTGCCGGTCCAGCCCCAGCTTGTCGGCCAGCGCAAAGGCCTCGCAAGTGGCGATCATGGTCACGCCCAGGATCATGTTGTTGCAGATCTTGGCGGCCTGTCCGGCGCCTGCATCGCCGCAATGAACGGCCTTCTGCCCCATGATGTCAAACAGAGGCTTGGCCTTTTCAAAGGCCGCCTCCGAGCCGCCCGCCATGAAGGTCAGCGTGCCCACGGCCGCACCACCGATCCCGCCCGAGACCGGCGCGTCGACCGCCAGGAGTCCAGCCGCCTCGGCCTCCGCCGCCACCGCACGGGCGCTGTCCACGTCGACGGTCGAGCAATCGACCAGCGCCGCGCCAGCAGTCATCGCTGGGATCACCTCGGCCGCGACGGCGCGCAGGATCTGGCCGTTGGGCAGCATGGTCACCACCACATCGGCACCGCGCGCGGCCTCGGCCGCGTTGGCCGCGCGGGCCACGCCCGCCACCTCGACCGGCGCCATGTCGAACCCGGTCACCTCGTGACCCGCCTTGGCCAGGTTGGCCGCCATCGGCGCCCCCATATTGCCCAGACCGATGAAACCGATTTTCATGCCTATTCCTCCTCGAATGTCAGCGCCTCGGCGCCCAGCGGCTGCAACATGGCCGATACCGCCACTGCGGGCACCGTCAGATCGGCATATTGCCAGCGCGGATTGCGGTCCTTGTCGATGATCTGAGCGCGGATTCCTTCCAGGAAATCGCCCTTTTCCATGGCACGATAGGTGAAGCGGTATTCCAGCTCCAGCGCCTTGCGGATGCTCAGCGTCGCGCCGCGAAGCCGGTGCAGCATCTCCACCGTGCAGGCCATGGACAGCGGCGAATTCCGCTCGAGGCCGGCGAGAATTTTCGACGAAAATTCTCCGCCATCGCCTTTGAGCGAGGTCAGGATATCCCCCAACGTCTCGCCGCCGAAATGGCGGTCGATCTCCGCCTGCATGGCGCGCAACTCGCCCGGGGGCGGTGTCTGCGTATGCGAGGCCAGCACAGCCGGATCGCCCGAGGCCTCGAGCATCTCGATCAGCCCCCCCCAGTCACCCATCGGAATGAAAAGATCGGCAAACCCGGCATGGATCGCGTCATCCGGCCCCATCCGCCCGGCGGTGGTGCCCAGGTATTCGCCCAGCCGCCCCGGCGCCAGCGCCAGCATCAGCGTGCCGCCCACATCCGGAACCAGCCCGATGCCGCATTCGGGCATCGCGATCTTGCTGCTTTCGCCCACCACCCGGTGCGAGCCGTGACAGCCGATGCCGACTCCACCACCCATGGTGAAGCCCTGCATGAAGCTCACCACCGGCTTTGGATACTCGAAAATCATCGCATTCATGCGATATTCGTCGCGCCAGAAGGTGCGACCATAGCCGTAATCGCCCTTGGTGCCGGTGTCATACAGCTCGGCAATGTCACCCCCGGCGCAGAACGCCTTGTCGCCCTCGGCGTCGATGATCACCAGCGCGACATCATCGTCCTCGCGCCAGTTCCTGAGCGCCGCGTCGATCGCCATGCACATGTCATAGCTCATCGCGTTCAGCGCCTGCGGGCGGGTCAGGGTGATCCGCCCGGCGCGTCCCGTGACCCGGATGTCGATATCTGCCATCTGATCCTCAGCGGTTGGCCAGCATGTGGCGGGCGACAATCACCCGCATGATCTCGTTGGTGCCTTCCAGGATCTGGTGCACCCGCAGGTCACGCACCAGCTTCTCGATGCCGTAATCGGCAAGATAGCCGTAACCGCCATGTAGTTGCAGGCACTGATCCACCACTTTGGAACCGGTCTCGGTGACGAATTTCTTGGCCATGGCGCAGAACTTGGTGGCATCGGGCGCCTTGTTGTCCAGCTTCCACGCCGCCTGGCGCAGGAAGGTGCGCGCGGCCTGCAATTCGATCTCCATATCCGCCAGCCGGAATTGCAGCGCCTGGAACTGGTCGATGGATTTGCCAAAGGCCTTGCGCTCGCCCATGTATTGCAGCGTCATGTTCAACGCCGTCTGCGCCGCGCCCAGGCTGCACGAGGCGATATTGAGCCGCCCGCCATCCAGCCCCATCATCGCGTATTTGAACCCGTCGCCCTCGATGCCGACCAGGTTGCCCGCGGGCACCTTGCAATCATCGAACTGCACCTGGGCGGTGGGCTGGCTCTTCCAGCCCATTTTCTGCTCCAGCGCGCCAAAGCTCAGGCCGGGCGTGCTGTCCTCGACATAGACGGTCGAGATGCCCTTGGGCCCGTCCTCGCCGGTGCGTACCATGCAGACATAGGCATCGGAATAGCCGCCGCCCGAGATGAAGGCCTTGGTGCCGTTGAGCACATAGCCCTCGTTGGTCTTCTCGGCCCGTGTCTTCAGCGCCGCCGCGTCCGAGCCCGAGCCCGGTTCGGTCAGACAATAGCTCAGCACCGTATTGAGCGACAGGACATCCGGCATCACCCGCGCCTTCAGCTCATCGCTGGCGAAATTGTCCAGCATCTTGGCGCACATGTTGTGGATCGACAGAAAGGCCGCGACCGAAGGGCAGGCCATGCTCAGCGCCTCGAACACCAGGGTGGCATCCAGCCGGCTCAACCCGGCGCCGCCGGCCTCCTCGGAGACGTAAAGCCCGCCAAAACCCAGCTCGCCCACCTGCGGCCACAGGTCCTTGGGAATGGTGCCCTCGGCCTCCCATTGCCGGGCATAAGGCGCGATATTGTCCTGGCCGAATGCGTGGGCCATGTCGAAGATCGCGGTCTGTTCCTCGGTCAGTGCAAAATCCATGACGTTTCCTCCATCGGCAGGACAGCAGAATTGAACAGTTGTTTATTTCTTACCGCCGCGCCGGTATCCGATCAAGCGTCAATGCCGCAAATACCCTATGCAGAAATGCAAAGCGCGCCGCCCTAAGCACTTTCACTTTGCCTTAAATACTCCGGGGTGAATTGGCCGCAAGCCAAGAGGGGCAGCGCCCCTCCGACTATAAATCCGCGTGGAACTCCTCGATCAGGTGGCGCACAACGGCACGCCCCGCATCCTCGCCCCGGGCCAGCGCCTCGGCATGGACCCGGCGTTGTCGGGTGGCCGAATTGCCATGTTCGGCGATCTGGCGCAGCCGGGCGATCTCGGGCAGGGTGCCGAGAGCCTCGGCATCTTCCGACAGCATGCCCATCAGCTCGTCCATCAGCACCGTCATCGGCTTGAGCGAGCGGTCGCCGAAATCGATCAGCCCTTCGCCCACGCCATAGCGCTGCGCGCGCCAGCGGTTCTCGCCCACCAGAAACCGGTCGTAATGGCGCCAGCGCAGGTTGCGCGCCTTCAACCGGCACAGCATCCGCATCAGCGCCTGGTTCATCGCCGCCAGCGACAGCGCATGTTCCAGCCGGGGCTGAACATCCATGATCCGCGTCTCCAGCGTCGGGAACCGGTGTGAGGGGCGCAGGTCCCACCAGATCTTGGTAGTGTCCTCGATTACCCCCAGTTCGACCAGAATGCCCGTGGTGCGTTCATACTCCGCCCAACTTGCAAATGTGGGCGGCAGGCCCGTGCGCGGCAGGTTGTCGAAGATGGTCAGCCGGTAAGAGGACAGACCGGTATCCTCTCCGTTCCAGAAGGGGGACGAGGCCGACAGCGCCAGCAGATGCGGCAGGAAATAGCTGAGCTGTGGCATCAGATCGGCGCGTAGTGATTTGTCCTCGACCCCGATATGCACATGCATGCCACAGATCAGCATCCGCCGCGCCACCCCGCCCAACGCATGTTGCAGCGCGTCGTAGCGTTCCTTGCGAGTGTGGTGCTGGTCCTTCCAACTGGCGAACGGGTGGCAGGAGACCGCGATCGGGGTCAGGTTATGCTCGGCCGCCCGTTTTGAGACGCAGGCGCGCAGACGTTTCAGATCGTCGCGCGCGGCGGCAATGGTGGCATGGGGGCGGGTGCCGACCTCGATCTGGCATTGCAGGAATTCCGGGCTGACCTGGCCTTCGCAATCGGCCTGACAGGCTTCCATCAGCGCCTCGGGCGCCTCGGCCAGATGCAGGCTGTCGCGGTCGACCAGCAGATATTCCTCTTCGATGCCGAGTGTGAATTCTTTTTGCATGACCCCTCCACTGCCGGTTTCAGACCAGTGAACAGGCAACAGGTGGCTTTGCCAAGCAGGAATGGCGTTGGCCTGACGCGCCGGGACGGGTAAGGAACGGGCCGGGACAGGCTGACAGAGCGGGGCAACGGGATGAAGAAACGCAGATTTCCACGGACAAATGCATGGTTGTCACGCTGGGGCGTGGCGCTGAGCGATGCGCGCGAGGCGCAGGCGGAACAGGTCCGGCTGGCCGATTTCGAGGCGCGCGGCGGGCTGGAGACGGCGGCCTATGCGCTGAGCCCCGGGATGCGGACCTTCGATCTGGCACCGCTGATCGAGGATTACGCGCAGCATGCCGACGCGCTGGCGGCCCTGCACGACCCGACGCGCAACCAGACCGGATATCGCAGCGGCAACGGCTATTACGACACCCCCGATGCCGAAGCGCTGTACCTGATGATCCGCCGCTATCAGCCGCGCCGGGTGATCGAGGTGGGCTGCGGCAACTCGACCCGGATCACGCGGCAGGCGGTGCTGGATGGCGGGCTGGAGACCGAGATCACCGCGATCGACCCCTGGCCGCGCGCCGAAATCGCGGGCGTGGTCGACCACTTCGAACAGGCCCGTCTGGAAGAGGTGGACCCGGCGCTATTCGCCGGGCTCGAGGCCGACGATGTGCTGTTCATCGATTCAAGCCATCAGGTACGGATGAGCAATGATGTGGCACATCTGTTCTGTCGCATCATCCCGGCGCTGGCGCCGGGCGTGGTCATTCATGTGCACGATGTGTTCCTGCCCTATGAATATCCCAAGCGCTTCTTTTACGACTGCCCGTCCTGGGGCGAGCAATATGTGTTGCATGCGCTGTTGCAGTCAGGCGGCTACGAGTTGCTCTGGCCCGGCTACTATCTACAACGGGCGCGTCCCGATGCGGTCGAGGCGCTGCCGTTTCTGGCCCAGGGCCGGGCGCAGTCGCTGTGGATCCGCAAGCTCTAGGATTTGGCGCCCGGCTGTTAGCAAAAGGCGCGCTCGGTGCGCGCACGCTTTTGTATTGCGCTCGGGCCGCGCAGGCCCCGGGGCGCTGCCCCGGACCCCGGGATATTTGCGGCAAGAGGAAAGGGTCAGAGCAGGCGGACCTGGGTGCCGACCTGGACCAACTCGTAAAGTTCCTCGACATGCTGGTTGTAGAGGCCGATGCAGCCCGAGGAGCTTTGCCGTCCGATCTTGCGGGTATCATGGGTGCCATGCACCAGATAGGCGGGCCAGGTCAGATACATGGCGCGGGTGCCCAGCGGGTTGCCGACCTCGCCGCCCTCGATCCGGATCGGCAGGGTCGGGTCACGCTCGCGCATCGATGCGGTGGGCGTCCAGCTGGGATTGACCGTCTTGCGCACCACCTCGGTATAGCCGCGGCGGGTCAGCTCCTCGGTCATCGGGACCGAGGATGGATAGAGCTTGTAGCTGCCATCGGCGCCCCAGTAATGTACTGCCCGACTGGTGATATCGGCCAGTAGGCAGCCGACGCCGAGTTTTTCGAAATGGTCCTGCCAGTTCTGCTGCGCGAAAGAGGAGATGTTGCGCCGGACGGGCACCTGATCGCGAATTGCGGTCTCGGTTGTCGGGAAAGCGTCGGTCGACTGCGCGCGGGCGAGTGCGGGCGCGGCAAGGGCTGCCGCGGCACCGAGAAGGGTTGCACGGCGGGTCATGCGGGTGGTGGACATGTGAAACTCCGGTTTTCCTGCCTGATTAGCCATAGGATATATTGCTGCAATCGGTGCAATGGAAAAGGGGGAAACCTGTATCCGATTGTGTCGAAACGCGGCTGCTCACGCGTTTGTCATAAGTCGAGAGCGGCAGGAAGGGGGTCCTGCGCTGGAAGGTTGGCCGAGGCCGCCGGAGCGGGGCCGTGACGCGCCGAACGCGACCGTCCAGAGGTGGAAACGCCCCGGTCCGCAGGGGCCGGGGCGTTTCCGTAGGGCGTTTATTCCATCACGGGGATGGAGAATTCGCCGCCTTCCTTGATGCCCGAGGGCCAGCGGGCGGTGACGGTCTTGGTCCGGGTATAGAACTTGAACGCGTCGGGGCCGTGCTGGTTCAGGTCGCCAAAGGCGGATTTCTTCCAGCCGCCAAAGGTGTGATAGGCCAGCGGCACCGGGATCGGCACGTTGACGCCGACCATGCCGATATTGATCCGGTTGGCGAAATCGCGCGCGGCGTCGCCATCGCGGGTGAAGATCGCGGTGCCGTTGCCGTATTCGTGGTCCATGGCAAGGCCAAGCGCCTCTTCATAGCTCTTGGCGCGAACGGTGCTGAGGACCGGGCCAAAGATCTCTTTCTTGTAGATGTCCATGTCGGGAGTGACATGGTCAAAGAGATGCGGGCCGACAAAGAAGCCGTCCTCGTAGCCCTGCAGGCTGAAATCACGGCCATCGACCACCAGCTTGGCGCCCTGTTCCACGCCCGAGTTCACCAGGCGCAGGATGTTCTCCTTGGCGGCGGCGGTGACAACGGGGCCGTAATCCACGTCCTTGCCGGCGGTATAGGGGCCGACCTTCAGTTTCTCGATGCGGGGGACCAGTTTCTCGATCAGGCGGTCGGCGGTCTCGTCGCCCACCGGCACGGCAACCGAAATGGCCATGCAGCGTTCGCCCGCGGCGCCGTAACCGGCACCAACCAGCGCGTCGGCGGCCTGGTCCATATCGGCGTCGGGCATGATGATCATGTGGTTCTTGGCGCCGCCGAAACACTGCACGCGCTTGCCCTGGGCGCAGCCGGTGCCATAGATGTACTCGGCGATCGGGGTCGAGCCGACAAAGCCGACCGACTGGATCACCGGGTTGTACAGGATCGCGTCGACAGCTTCCTTGTCGCCGTTGACGACCTGAAGGATGCCCTTGGGCAGACCGGCCTCTTCCATCAGTTCGGCCAGCATCAGCGGTACTGACGGATCACGTTCGGACGGTTTCAGGATGAAGGCGTTGCCGCAGGCGATGGCGGGCGCGAACATCCACATCGGGATCATGGCGGGGAAGTTGAACGGAGTGATACCAGCGGTGACGCCCAGCGGCTGGCGCATGGAATACATATCGATGCCGGGGCCGGCGCTGTCGGTGAACTCGCCCTTCAGCATGTGGGGGGCACCGATGCAGTATTCCACCACTTCCAGCCCGCGCTGCACGTCGCCTGCGGCGTCGGGCAGGGTCTTGCCGTGCTCGCGGCTCAGCGCCTCGGCCAGCTTGTCCATGTCGCGGTTGAGGAGGTCGACGAATTTCATCATCACCCGCGCGCGGCGCTGCGGGTTGACGGCGGCCCAGGCGGGCTGGGCGGCGGCGGCGATTTCAACCGCGCGGGCCATTTCCTCGGTCGAGGCCAGCGGGCATTTGGCCTGCACTTCGCCGGTGGCGGGGTTGAAGACATCGGCAAAGCGGCCCGAGGTGCCTTTGACATGTTCGCCGTTGATATAGTGGGTCAGTTCCTGCATGGGATCTCCTCCGGGTTGGTTGGCGGCACTTTAGGCTTGCGAAAATCCCGAGAAAAGAGGCAAGATTTCAAAAGCGTTTTGCAAGAATGCAACGACGAGGGCGGGATGGATCCACATTGGGACGATATGAAGGTGTTTCTGGCGGTTGCGCGCGAGGAGAGCCTGTCGGGCGCGGGACGCCAGCTGAAGCTTGATCCGGCCACCGTCGGGCGCCGCATCGCCCGGCTGGAAGCCGCCTATGATACACCGCTGTTTGCCAAATCGCCGCAGGGTTACACGCTGACCGCGGCGGGTGAGCGGCTGCTTTCGCATGGCGAACAGGCCGAGGCGGCGATGCGCAGCGCCTCGGAGGCGCTGGCCGGCACCACCGAGGGGCTGACCGGTCAGATCCGCATCGGTGCGCCCGATGGCAGCGCCAACTACCTTTTGCCGCAGGTCTGCGCCCAGATCAGCGACGAGAATCCGGAACTGGATATCCAGATCCTCGCCCTGCCGCGTGTCATCAACCTGTCGCGGCGCGAAGCGGACATGGCCGTCACCGTCAGCGCGCCCACGGCGGGGCATCTGCTGGTGCAGAGGATCACCGATTACCGGCTGCATATGGTGGCTTCGCGTCGCTACCTGCGCACGCATCCCCCCATCGAGACGCTGGCCGACCTGCGCGGTCACCGGATGATCGGCTATATCCCCGACATGATCTTTGATCGCGAACTGGATTACCTCAACGATATCGGGATCGAACGGGTGGCGCTGGCCTCGAATTCGGTTTCGGTGCAACTGCGCCAGGCGGGGCACGGGTCGGGCATCTGCGTGGCGCATGATTTCACCCTGCCGTTCCATGGCAATCTGCGGCGCATCCTGACCGATCAGGTCAGTCTGACGCGCTCTTTCTATCTGGTCCGGCATCAGGGCGACCAGCGCAGCGAGCGGCTAAACCGCTTTGCCGAGGCGCTGACGCGTGGGATCCGCGACGAGGTAGCACGGCTTGAGGCTGACGCCACATCTTGACAGGGCGGCGCAATGGCGCAACGCTTTTGAATATGAAGAGATATTTCGGAGGTGTTGCATATGCTCGTTCAGGCCATTCTCAAGTCCAAGGCCAGTGACGGGGTCGTGACCGTCAGCGCCGCGGCCACCGTGGCAGAGGCCGCCGCGATTCTGGCAGAGAAGCGTATCGGCACCGTGGTCGTCTCGGACGATGGCGAAACGGCGCTGGGGATCCTCTCCGAGCGTGATATCGTGCGCGAACTGGCCGTCAGTGGCAGCGGTTGTCTGAGCGAAACGGTCAGCGCCTACATGACCAAGGATCTGGTGACATGCGGCCGTGATTCCAAGGTACAGGACGTGCTGACCCAGATGACCGAGCGCCGCTTCCGCCACATGCCCGTTGTCGAAGAGGGCAAGCTGGTCGGCCTGGTCACTCTTGGCGACGTGGTCAAGGCGCAACTGGCTGAACTGGCGATGGAGAAGAACGCCCTCGAAGGCATGATCATGGGCCACTAATCGCAAACAGCGCTTTGCCGCAGGTTGGAATGCTTGCACCTGCGGCAGAGATATGTTTGCTTGCGCAGCAAGATTATTGCGCAGGAGGCCCCGATGCGAGTGGGTTTGTATCCCGGAACCTTTGACCCGATTACTCTGGGTCACGTCGATATCATCCGTCGCGCTGCTGCGCTGGTGGACAAGCTGGTGATCGGTGTGGCGATCAATCGCGACAAGGGGCCGCTGTTCACGCTTGAAGAACGGGTCGCGATGATCGAGGCGGAATGTGCCGCGCTCAGCGCCGAGACCGGCACCGAGATCGTCGCACATCCGTTCGAGAATCTGTTGATCGACTGCGCACGCGACGTGGGCGCCCAGATCATCGTGCGCGGCCTGCGCGCGGTGGCCGATTTCGAATATGAGTTCCAGATGGTCGGCATGAACCGCGCGCTGGACGACAGTGTCGAGACCGTGTTCCTGATGGCCGATGCCCGCCGTCAAGCGATTGCCTCGAAACTGGTGAAGGAAATCGCGCGGCTGGGGGGCGACGTGTCGAAATTCGTGCCACCTAGGGTCAACGATGCCCTCAAGGAGCGGTTGGGAAGGGCGTAAGCGTTCCGCCTACTGCGGTTTTTTCCTGATGACTTGATACGAAATGGCCGCAACCGGGCCAAACGGGTATCCGGATCGCATGGCGGTCCGGCGAGCGCCCTATCGCCAGAAGGCCAGCCATTCGAGCAGGTCGAACAGTTTCTTGCCCAGAAACAGCATGTGTTCGGTCCCGAACATGGCGAAATCCAGCATCGCCGTGCCAAGCAGGATGACGCCCAGCCAAATGGAGATCTGATTTGTCATGATGTCCCGGCTCCGACAGAAACGCCCGCCCAGATAACCTGAGCGGGCGCATTGTCTCAAGAGGGTCAGCGGAAATCAGCCCAGACGGCCCATCGCCACCGCCACATCGGCCATGCGCACCGAGAAACCCCATTCGTTGTCATACCAGGCCAGCACGCGGACCATGCGGTTTTCCACCACGCGGGTCTGGTCCGGGGCAAAGATCGAGCTTTCGGGCGTGTGGTTGAAATCGGTCGAGACCAGCGGCGCGGGCTCGTAACCCAACACGCCTTTCATCGGGCCGCTGGCTGCGGCCTCAACAGCGGCGTTCACCTCGGCCGTGGTCACATCGCGCCCGGCGCGGAAGGTCAGGTCGACAGCCGAGACATTCGGCGTCGGCACCCGGATCGCCGATCCGTCCAGCCGCCCCTTGAGGTTCGGCAGCACCTCACCCAGCGCCTTGGCGGCCCCGGTCGAGGTGGGGATCATCGACATCGCGGCGGCGCGGGCGCGATACAGGTCCTTGTGGCGGCGGTCCAGCGTCGGCTGGTCGCCGGTATAGGCGTGGATCGTGGTCATGATGCCGTGCTCGATGCCGAAGGCCTCGTCCAGCACCTTGGCCAGCGGCGCCAGGCAGTTGGTGGTGCAGGACCCGTTCGAGATCATGGTGTCGGCGGCGGTCAGCTGGTCGTCATTGACGCCGAACACGATGGTCTTGTCCACGTTCTTGCCGGGGGCGGACAGCAGCACCTTCTTGGCGCCGCGTTCCAGATGCACCTTGGCCTTTTCGCCATCGTTGAACTTGCCGGTGCATTCCAGCACCACGTCGCAGCCCGACCAGTCCAGCTCGTTCAGGTCATAGGTCGAGAACATCTGCATGTCGCCCCGGCCCAGGTTCATGGTGCCTTCGCCGATGCTGACCTCGCCCGGGAAACGGCCATGCACGCTGTCATATTTGATCAGATGGGCGGCGGTCTCCAGCGGGCCGGTGGCGTTGACCTTGATCACCTCGATATCGTCGCGGCCCGAGGCTGCGATATGGGACAGGGTGCAACGACCGATGCGGCCAAAACCGTTGATACCAACCTTGATCGTCATTGTGAAACTCCGGCAGACGTGAATTTGTCCCGCCATATAGACGGCACTGTCGCGCTCAGAAAGGGCAAAACCGATTTATTTTGAAGGTGTTAGCGCAAACTTGCCCCGGTTGCGCTAACGCTTGCGCCACGCGGCTGTTAGGGTAGGTTGACCAGAACGCGGGCAGGATGAAAGGAAGCGGGCATGAGCGGATTGCTGGCCCTTCTCGATGATGTGGCGGGAATTGCCAAGGTCGCGGCGGCCTCGGTCGACGATGTGGCGGCGCAGGCGGCCAAGGCGGGCGCCAAGGCGGCGGGCGCGGTGATCGACGATGCGGCGGTGACGCCGAAATACGTACACGGCTTTGCCCCCGCGCGCGAATTGCCGATCATCTGGAAAATCGCGCGCGGCTCGATCCGCAACAAGCTGCTGATCCTGCTGCCCGCCGCGCTGCTGTTGTCGAATTTCGCACCCTGGCTGATCGCGCCGCTGTTGATGCTGGGCGGGGCCTATCTGTGTTTCGAAGGCGCGGAGAAGGTCTATCACGTGCTGGTGCCGCATGACACCAGTCATGTGTTCAAGGAGGACGAGCCGGGCGACCCGCTGCATCTGGAAGAGGAAAAGGCCGCCGGGGCCATCAAGACCGATTTCATCCTGTCGGCCGAGATCATGACCATCATCCTCGCCGCGATTCCCGAAAGCGGTTTCTGGATGGAGGCGGCGACGCTTGCGGTGGCCGGGATCGGCATCACCGTGGCGGTCTATGGTTCGGTTGCGCTGATCGTCAAGGCGGATGATGTCGGGCTATATCTGGCTGAAAACGGACGGCTTGGCCCCACCCGCGCCTTTGGTCGGGGGCTGGTGCGCGGGATGCCGGGCTTCATGCATCTGCTGACCGTGGTGGGCACGGCGGCGATGCTGTGGGTGGGCGGTTCGATCGTCATCCACGGGATGGAGGTGCTGGGCTTTGGCTGGCTCGGCCACCATATCCACGACCTGGCCTATGCGGCCGGACATGCGGTGCCTGAAAGCTGGACCGGCGCGGTGGAATGGATCACCAAGGCGGCGCTGGACGGGGTCTTGGGTCTGGCGCTGGGGTTTGTGCTGATCCCGCTGGCCACCCGCCTGATCGCGCCGCTCTGGCGGATGCTCACCGGCAAGGGATTGGATGCCAAGGGGCACTGAGTGCCCCTTGGACAGGGGTCAGACCATATCCTCGCCCGCCATGATCCGGGCATAGATCTCGGGGTCGGTGATCCCTTCGGAGCCGATCAGCAGCACCCGGGCGCTGTCATCCAGCCCCAGACTGTCGCTCAGCGCCGCATCGCTGCGGGCAGCGATGAGTGCAGCCAGCCCGGCCACCGCGCTTTCGCCGGCTTCGACGACCGGGTCGCCGCCCAGCGGATGCGCCAGCAGCCGAACGGTAGGCGCCACCAGCGTATCGGGGATGGTCAGGTAATCACGGGCCTCCTCTGCCAGGATCTCCCAGGCCAGCGGCGAGGGTTCGCCGCAGGACAGGCCCGCCATGATGGTCTCTTCGGCGATTTCGACCGCAGTGGCCGCCCCGGCGCGTGCACTTTCATAAAGACAGGCGGCGCGGTCGGGTTCGACAACAACGACACGCGGCGCCGCCTCGCCCCAATGCTGCACCAGCGCGGCGGTCACCCCGGCAGCCAGCCCGCCGACACCGCCCTGAAGAAAGACATGGGTGGGCGCCCGGTCCATTTCGCGGCAGATCTCGCGCACCATCACGCCATAGCCCGCCATCACGTCGCGCGGCGGATCGGTATAGCCGGGCCACGAGGTGTCGGAGACCACGAACCAGCCATGCGCCTCGGCCTCGTCCTTGGCCATGCGCACCGATGCGTCGTAATCGCCGTCGATGCGGATCACCTCGGCGCCCAGATCGCGCATCGCCTGGGCGCGGCCCTCGCTGACCTCGGCATGGATATAGATGCGACAGGGTGCGCCAAAGCGCTGACAGCCCCAGGCCAGCGAGCGGCCGTGGTTGCCATCGGTGGCGGAAACCAGCGTGATCCCGGCCACCACGTCGCGATGCTTGCCCGCGCGGATGTCGGCCAGTTCGACCTGCGCGCCGGTGCGGCGGGCAATCTCGCGTTGCAACACGCCCAGGGCGGCATAGGCGCCGCCAAGCGCCTTGAAACTGCCCAGGCCAAAGCGCGGGCCTTCGTGCTTGTAGCGGATCTCATCGACGCCGATCGCCTCGGCCAAGGCCGACAGCGCCACCAGCGGGGTCGGGGCGTAACCGTCCCATTGGGTGATCTCACCCTCGGCGGCGTCGAAATCCTGTGGCGACAGCACCCGGTGGGCGGCATCGCCCCGGGCGGGCGAACAAGAGACATGGCCCAGATGGGCGGCGGGCAGAAGGTCTTTCATTTTCAGTCCTTTCTTTGCGGCAGCCGGTCCCGCACCAGTGCCGCCCAGAAGGCGGCCCCGATCGGCAGCAGCGCGTCGTTGAAATCGTAATCCGAGGCATGCAGGGGCTGGGCATGGGCGCCCTCGGTCCCGTTGCCCATCAGCAGGAAGCAGCCGGGTACGGCGGCGGTGAAATGGGCGAAATCCTCGGAGAAACTCATCGGCTCACGGTTCCCCTCGACCTCCAGCCCCGCCGCGCGGGCGGCGCGGCAGACCGCCTGTGCCGGTTCTGGCGCGTTCATCGTCTCGACGAACTGAGTGTCGAAGTCGACCGCGACGCGAACCCCATGCGCCGCCGCCACGCCGCGCGCGATCTGCTCCATGAAACGCTGGATCTCGGCGCGATCCTGCGGCGCGCGGGCGCGAAAGTCGCCCTTGAGCGTGGCATGACCCGGCAGCACGTTGCGCTGGCCATCGGTCAGGAATTCGGTCACCGAGATCACCGCGCCCGAGGCGGGCGCCAGCTTGCGCGCGACCACGGTTTGCAGCGCGGTCACCATCTCGGCCCCCACGGTGATCGCATCGACCCCGGCCTGCGGCATCGAGGCATGGCCGCCCTGTCCGGTGATGTCGATCTGGAACAGCGTCTCGCTGTTGCAGATCAGGCCGGGCCGGGTCGAGACATGGCCGAGGGGCGCGCCGGGCAGGTTGTGGATGGCATAGACTTCGTCGATGGGAAACCGCTCCAGCACGCCCTCGTCGATCATCGCGCGCGCGCCCAGCCCGTGCTCTTCGGCGGGCTGGAACAGGAACACCACGGTGCCGTCGAAATCGGCGGCGCGCGCCAACTCCTCGGCGGCGCCCAGCAACATGGTCATATGCCCGTCATGGCCGCAGGCGTGCATCACGCCGGGAATGGTCGAGACATGGTCATGGCTGGTGGTCTCGGTGATCGGCAGCGCGTCCATGTCGGCGCGCAGCCCGATGGCGCGATTGCCGCTGCCCGCACGCAGCACGCCGACCACGCCCGCGCCCTCGTGCACCTCGATCCCGAGATCGCGCAGATGTGCCGCTACCACTGACTTGGTCCGGGTCTCGGCCATGCCAAGCTCGGGGTGGCGGTGCAGGTCGTGCCTGAGGTGCGTCAGCCGCGCGGCGAAATCCATCCTGTCGACTCCGGTTGGGGATTTGCCGCAGGATAGGCGGAATCTGTGCGTGTGTTACATCGTGCTTCGCAGGATGCTGCTAAATTTTTTGCGCGTCTTGGCCGATGGTGATCTGGATTTTGCGTTTTCAGACCCGCGCCAGCAGATCGCGCAGCGCCGCACCATAGCGGCGCGCAATCGCCTCTTCGGCCACATGACGGCCCGCGCGCACCTGATGGCGGCCTGCCGACCAGAGATCGCTTACCACCCGGTCACCGGCGGCAAAGATCAGCCCATCCAGCAATTGCGCCGGTTCCAGCCCGCAAAGCGCGGGCGCATTGCTGTCGATGGCGACCAGATCGGCCAGTGCGCCGGGGGCGATCTCTCCGGCCCGGCGCTCCAGCGCACGGGCGCCGCCGCGCAAGGCCCCCAGATAGAGCGCCGCGCCCGTCGATCCCTCGGCCCCCGCCAGCACGTTGCGTTCGCGGTCGCGCAGGCGCTGGGAGTATTCCAGCAGCCGTAATTCTTCGGTCAAGGATATCAACACGTTGGAATCCGATCCTACACCGAACGCGCCGCCCGCCTCGAGATAGGGCACCCCGTTGAAGATGCCGTCGCCCAGATTGGCCTCGGTGATCGGGCACAGGCCCGCAACGGCGCCGGTGGACGCCATGGCGCGGGTTTCGGCATCGCTCATATGGGTGGCGTGGATCAGGCACCAGCGCGGCCCGACCGCCGCGTTGTTCAGCAGCCAGTCGACCGGGCGGGCGCCATAGGCGGCCTCGATCTCTTCGACCTCGCGGGTCTGTTCGGCGATGTGGATATGCACCGGCTCGTCCGGGTGGCGTACCGCGACCTCGGCCAGATCGGCGGCGGACACCGCGCGCAGCGAATGCGGCGCAATGCCGACACGGGCGTCGGCGGGCAGGGTGCTCGCATGGGCGCGGGCGCCATCGACCAGGGTGCAATAGGCGTCAAGGTCGTTGCCAAAGCGCAATTGCCCGCCCGCCAGCGCCCGCCCATCGGCGCCGCCATGGGTATAGAGAACCGGGAGCAAGGTCAGCCCAATGCCGGTTTCCGCCGCCGCCTGCACGATCCGGGCCGACATCTCGGCCCTGTCGTCATAGTGCCCACCGCCGGGGCGGTGATGCAGGTAGTGGAACTCGCCCACCGCCGCATAGCCCGCCTTTTGCATCTCGACAAAGGTCTGGGCGGCAATTGCGGCCACATGCTCGGGCGTGAGCCGGTCGAGAAAGCGGTACATCAGCTCGCGCCAGGTCCAGAAGCTTTCCCGCCCCCGGCTGCGATACTCGGTCATCCCCGCCATCGCTCGCTGAAAGCTGTGGCTGTGCAGGTTGCCCGGCGCGGGCATCAGCGTGTCGACCCGCACGTCGCCGGGCAGCGGCGCGCTGTCCGGCTCGACCGAGGCGATATGCAGCCCGTCAATCGTAACGCGGGCGTCAGACAGCCAGCCCTTGGGGCCAAGCAGGCGGTTTGCGAAAACAGTCATCCGCGCGCGCCCTAGTTGCCCAGGATGCCGGGCAGGCGCAGGCCATGTTGGCGGGCGCAGTCGAGCGCGCTGTCATAGCCCGCATCGGCATGGCGCCAGACGCCGCTGGCCGGATCGTTCCACAGCACCCGTTCCAGCCGGCGGGCTGCCTCGGGGGTGCCATCGGCGACAACCACCATGCCCGCATGTTGGGAAAAGCCCATGCCGACGCCGCCGCCGTGATGCAGGCTGACCCAGGTGGCGCCTGAGGCGGTGTTGACCAGCGCGTTCAGCAGCGGCCAGTCGCTGACCGCGTCCGAGCCGTCGCGCATCGCCTCGGTCTCGCGGTTGGGCGAGGCGACCGAGCCGCTGTCGAGGTGATCGCGCCCGATCACCACCGGGGCCTTCAACTCGCCACTGGCCACCATGTCGTTAAAGGCAAGGCCAGCCTTGTGCCGGTCGCCAAGGCCGATCCAGCAGATGCGCGCGGGCAGGCCCTGAAAGGCGATGCGTTCCTGTGCCATGTCCAGCCAGTTGTGCAGATGGGTGTTGTCGGGAAACAGCTCCTTCATCTTGGCGTCGGTCTTCAGGATATCCTCGGGGTCGCCCGACAGGGCGCACCAGCGGAACGGGCCGATGCCCTTGCAGAACAGTGGCCGGATATAGGCGGGCACGAAGCCGGGAAAGGCAAAGGCGTTTTCCAGCCCCTCATCCTGTGCCACCTGGCGGATGTTGTTGCCGTAATCCAGCGTCGGCACGCCCGCGTTCCAGAAATCGACCATCGCGGCCACATGCTGTTTCATCGAGGCGCGGGCGGCCTTCTCCACCGCCTTGGGGTCGCTTTCGCGCTTGCCCTTCCACTGGGCCATGGTCCAGCCCAGCGGCAGATAGCCGTTGATCGGGTCATGGGCGCTGGTCTGGTCGGTGACGATATCGGGGCGCAGGCCGCCCGCCTGCATGCGGGCGTAGATCTCGGGGAAAATCTCGGCGGCATTGCCCAGCAGGCCCACCGATTTCGCCTCGCCCGCCTTGGTCCAGCGCTCGATCATGGCCAGCGCCTCGTCCAGCGTTTCGGCCTTTTCATCCAGGTACCTGGTGCGCAGGCGAAAGTCGATGCTGTCGGGGTTGCATTCGACCGCCAGACAGCACGCGCCTGCAAAGACGGCGGCCAGCGGCTGGGCGCCGCCCATGCCCCCCAGACCCCCGGTCAGGATCCACTTGCCGGTCAGGTCGCCTCCGTAATGCTGGCGCCCGGCCTCGGCAAAGGTTTCATACGTGCCCTGAACGATGCCCTGGGTGCCGATATAGATCCAGGACCCGGCGGTCATCTGGCCGTACATCATCAGGCCCTTCTTATCGAGCGTGTTGAAATGATCCCAATTGGCCCAATGCGGCACCAGGTTGGAGTTGGCGATCAGCACGCGGGGCGCGTCGGCATGGGTGCGCACCACCGCGACCGGCTTGCCCGACTGCACCACCAGCGTCTCGTCGGATTCGAGGTCTTTCAGCGCGGCAACGATGGTGTCGAAATCGCTCCATGTGCGGGCCGCGCGCCCGATGCCGCCATAAACCACCAGCTCATGCGGGTTCTCGGCCACATCCGGGTGCAGGTTGTTCATCAGCATCCGCATCGCGGCCTCGGTCTGCCAGCTCTTTGCGGTCCGCTCAGGTCCGGTGGGCGGATAGACGTCGCGGGTGTTCTTGCGGTCAAGCATGATCAGGCTCCTCTGGGGCTGCTCGGGCGCCCGGACAGCGCCAGTGTTTCGAGTTGGGTCAGGATTTCGGCCAGCACCGGGCGCAGGCGGTCGGCGCGTTCGGGCCGATAGGTCCAGGGTGCGGCCTCGTCCATATAGGCGCGCTGTGCGGTTTCCATCTGGATGGCATGCTGGCCGATCTCGGGCTGCCCGTAATGGCGGGTGGTCCAGCCGCCCTTGAAGCGGCCGTTCAGAACGGTCTGATCCGGGTCGGCGGCGTGGCAGGTTTCAAGGGTTGCCGCCTCGATTTCGGGGGCGCAGGTGGTGCCATTGTTGGTGCCGATATTGAATATCGGCAGGGTGCCCGCGAACAGGAACGGAATGTCGGACCGGATCGAGTGGCAATCATAGAGCACCGCCACCCCGTGCCGGTCGCGTGCGCGCTCCAACGCCTCGGCCAGTGCGGCGTGATAGGGGGCGTGATAGGTGGCGCGGCGTTCTGCGATCTCGTCGGCATCGGGGGCTTGCCCCGGCAGCCAGATATCATGGCCGTCAAAATCGGTGGTGGGGCAGAGCGTGGTGGTGTTCTGCCCCGGATAGAGCGAGACGCCTGCAGGGTCGCGATTGGCGTCGATCAAATAGCGGTGCACCGTCGATTTCACCAGGCTCGCGCCGGGCAGCAGGCCGGCATAGAGCCGGTCGATATGCCAGTCGGTATCGCTCAGCCCCTGGCCGCGCGGGTTCAGCCGGGCGTGGATCGCATCGGGCACAAAGGTACCGCCATGGGGCAGGCCCAGCACCACCGGGCCATCGCCCCGGATCACCTCGACCGGCGTCATGGCCGCAGCCCGCCCATGTCGATCCCCACCACATCGAGCAGCGCACCGGCGCCGACCAGCCGCGCCGCGGTTTCGATATCGGGCGCCATGTAACGGTCCTCCGCCAGCCGGGGCACCTCGGCGCGCAGCCGCGTCACTGCCGCTTGCAGCGCGGTGCTGGTCTGCAAGGGCGCGCGAAACTCGATCCCCTGCGCGGCGCAAAGCAGCTCGACGCCCAGAATGTAATGCAGGTTCTCGACCATCCGGCCCAGCCGCACCGCCCCATGCGCGGCCATCGAGACGTGATCCTCCTGATTGGCGCTGGTGGGGGTGCTGTCTGTGACGCAGGGATTGGCCAGATGCTTGTTCTCGCTCATCAGCGCGGCGGTAGTGACCTCGGCGATCATCAGGCCCGAGTTCAGCCCCGGTTTCGGGGTCAGGAAGGGCGGCAGATCGAAACTCAGCGTCGGATCCACCATCAGCGCCACCCGGCGTTGCGCGATGGCGCCGATCTCGGACACCGCCAGCGCGATCAGATCGGCGGCAAAGCCGACCGGCTCGGCGTGGAAGTTGCCGCCCGAAACGATCATGTCCGCCTCGGCCAGCACAAGCGGGTTGTCCGTGGCGGCATTGGCCTCGATCTCCAGCGTCTGGGCGGCCTGGCGCAGCACGTCCATGGCAGCACCGGTCACCTGCGGTTGGCAGCGGATGCAATAGGGGTCCTGTACCCGCGCGTCGCCTTCGCGATGGCTTTCGCGGATCTCTGACCCGTCCAGCAGCGCCCGCATCCGCGCGGCGGCGTCGATCTGGCCGCGATGGCCGCGCAAGGCGTGGATCTCGGGTTGCAGGGGCGCGGTCGACCCCATGATCGCATCGGTCGACAGTGCCGCAGTCACCAGCGAGGAAGTCGCCGCCCGCCAGGCACCGAACAGGCCCGCCAGCGCAAAGGCGGTCGAGAACTGGGTACCGTTGATAAAGGCCAGCCCCTCCTTGGGGCCCAGCGCAATCGGGGTCAGGCCGGCGCGCGCCAGCGCCTCGGCGCCAGGCAGGCGCTGGCCCTGATACTCGGCCTCGCCTGCGCCGATGATCACCGCCGTCATATGGGCCAGCGGCGCCAGATCCCCTGATGCCCCGACCGAGCCCTGCACCGGGATCACCGGGGTGACATCGTGCGCCAGCATCTCTTCGAGCAGCGTGATCAGCTCCCAGCGCACGCCCGAGGCGCCGCGCCCCAGCGACAGCAGTTTCAACACCATCATCAGCCGGGCCATGCGGCGCGGGATCGGGGCGCCGACGCCGCAGCAATGGGACAGGATCAGGTTGCGTTGCAGGGTGGCGGTGTCCTGCGGCGCGACCTTGAGGCTGGCCAGTTTGCCAAAGCCCGTGTTGACGCCATAGACCGGCACATCGCCAGCCGCCGCCGCCTGAATGCGCGCCGCCGCCGCCTCGACCGCCGCGCGGCAGGCCGGGTCAAGCCGCACCGCGCTTTCGTCGAAATAGATTCGCGCCAGTTGCTCTAGCGTGGCAGAGCCGGGGGTGAGGGTCAGGGCGGTCACAGGGTGCCTCCGATGATGCGTTGGTAAAGCGGGTTGAATCCGATGCGATAGGCGAGTTCCGCCGGGTGCGACACGTCCCAGAGCGCCAGATCGGCGCGCTGACCCGGGGCCAGTGTGCCCCGGTCGGTCATTCCCAGGGCGCGTGCGGCATTGCGGGTGGTGCCGGCCAGCGCCTCTTCGGGTGTCAGGCGGAACAAGGTGCAGGCCATGTTCATCGCCAAGAGCAGCGAGGTCATCGGCGAGGAACCGGGATTGGCATCGGTCGAGACTGCCATCGGCACGCCATGTTTGCGCAACAGCGCAATGGGCGGCTTCCGGGTCTCGTTCAGGGTATAGAACGCGCCCGGCAGGATCACCGCCGTCATCCCGGCCCGGGCCATGGCGGCGACGCCGTCCTCGTCAAGATATTCGATGTGATCGGCCGAGAGCGCGCCGTAAGAGGCGGCGAGTTTTGCGCCCCCCAGATTTGACAGCTGTTCGGCATGCAGCTTTACCGGCAGGTCCAGCGCGCGCGCGACGTCAAATACGCGGGCGATCTGTTCGGGCTGAAAGGCGATGCCCTCGCAGAACCCGTCGACCGCATCCACCAGCCCCTCGGCATGGGCGGCGCGCAGCGCGGGGATTGCCACGGTGTCGATATAGGCATCCGCGCGTCCGGCATATTCCGCCGGCACCGCATGGGCGCCGAGAAAACTGGTGCGGATGGTCACGTCACGGTGCTGGCCAATGGCGCGGGCTGCGCGCAGCATGCGCAGCTCGGTTTCGGTGTCCAGCCCATAACCGGATTTCACCTCGATCACCGACACGCCCTCGGCGATCATCGCATCGACACGGGGCAGGGCGCTGGCGACCAGTTCCGCCTCGCTGGCATTCCGCGTGGCTGTCACGGTCGAGACGATGCCGCCGCCCGCGCGCGCGACCTCTTCATAGGTGGCACCTTGCAACCGCATCTCGAATTCCGAGGCACGGTTGCCGCCATGTACGATATGTGTGTGACAGTCGATCAACGCGGGTGTCACCAGGCGCCCGCCCAAATCGTGGCTGGGCAGGGTGGCGAAG